>JAHCMJ010000196.1 GCA_019192485.1 Cyclobacteriaceae bacterium HetDA_MAG_MS6
ACTCGTTAGACGGTACTAATTGGAATGTAAGTGCCGGGGCAGGCATTGGTATAGGTACTTTAGGTCTTGATTTTGTAGACGGCACTACAGGTTTAAGCCCAACAGTCGGCAATGCACCTTTGGCTGGTGAGGTGTACAATGTACAGCGGGTAGCCCCATCCATCAGCTTAGGAGCCACAGCAAATGTGACAGATTGCGTCACCCCTAATGGCAGCATTCAGCTTATAGGTCTCGACATCAGTGTACAATACCAAGTAGACTATCTGCAAGATGCGTCACCTGTTTCGATGACACTGACATCTACTGCTGGCGGAGAAATCAACCTTACAGGGCTTCCGGCAGCATCCTATTCCAATATCCAAGTCACATTGGAGGGCATGGTTTCAAATCAAATTACGGGACCCGTCAATATTGATGACAATACAGAACTGCCGACAATAAGCCCGAGTCTCACTGATAATTCACACTGTACCGTGCCTAATGGATCTGCTTTCATCACAGCGACAAACACAATAAATCCAGTTGGGAATTATACTTTCAATTTTTACAGCGGTAACACACCTGTAGCACCTAGTCTTTTGGAGACCGTGCCAAATGTAGTAGGGACTACTGGCTATACTTTCGATACGCTTGCTGCCGGTGAATACACTATCGAGGTGATCAACAACGATTTAAACTGTTCCGATTTTGAAGTCATTACGATCCTGGAAAACACAGTAGATCCTGTGATAGATGTCGCCTCTGTGGCTATCTTAAATGTCACCTCGCCCGGTGGTAGCGATGGATCAATCGACGCAAGTAGTACAGTGACTGGTGGTAGCGGAGACTATAGCTACAGTTGGTATGCTGGTCTTGATACTTTGGGAGGGGTTATCAGTACAAGTCCGAGCCTTGCAGCTCAATCGGCGGGTGATTACACACTTGTGGTTACGGATGCTATTTTCGGATGTCAGTCTTTGCTAACAAACTTTACCATCATCGAGATTGATCCCCTGGTAGTTTACAATGCCAATGACAATGGGCAAAGCTCTTTACGAGATGTGATCGCCAATGCTCCGGCAAGTAGTACGATTACCTTCGATACCGGATTCGATTGGTCTACCGACTCTATCGCTATCGTATCTCAAATTATTATCGATAAGCAGTTGACTATAGATGCTGAGAGTAATCAGGTCACGATTCAGCAGACAGGCACTGGAAGGGTCTTTAATATGACAACTGGGTCGACAGGTTCTGTTTTGAGAGACTTGAATATCACGGGGGGTAATACGGATAATGGAGCAGGTGTTTTTGTGGCAACAAACCAGTTTGTAGACATTGTTAATACTTTCATCTCTGCCAATGATGCGGGAAGTAGTAACGGTGGAGGACTGTACGTGGATACGGATGCCGTAGTCAATGTGCACAATTCTGTTTTTTATGGAAACCAGGCCCAAAATGGTGGTGGTATATACAACGTGGGAAATACCATACTGGTAAATGTCACTGTGGGTAACAATACTGCCATTGCGTTAGGAGGAGGTATTGACCAGAGCGGTAACTTCTTGGACTTGATTAATGTAACGATTACAGAAAACACAGCGGATCAATACGCAGGTCTCAAACTTACCGGAGTCCCTGGTGGATGTTGCCCTAATGCAGATGTCAATATTAAAAACACAATCGTCGTTGGTAATAATGAACTTACCGCCACAGGTGAAAAGGATTTGTACGTCAGCAACCTCGTGGAGCTAGATGAATTGCAAAGTGGTAATAACCTAATTGAGGAAACAAGTACAGCTACTTCCGAATTCGGGCCAAATAGTACAACAGGTGTGATTTCCAGTGGTAACCTTGATCCGGTTTCTATGGCCGGGCCTAGTGGTCTACCACATTATCCCATTCCAGATGGTTCTTTGGCAGTTGATGCCGGAGACGATGGCTTTTTGGGAGTAGATGCTTTTGACGTTGACAATGATGCCGATGTAGCTGAGACTATTCCCCTTGACGTTGCTGGTAACGCCAGGATAGCTGGAAATGAAATCGATATGGGAGCGTCAGAAAGTGGCTTTAGCGCCTTCTTCGCAACTATTGCTGGTGCAGCCCATAATCAACCGGATACAGAAATAGGACCAAACGAGACCGATCAGGCATTCTATGTGTTTACCATTAATCCAAATGGTAGTGCCACGCTCAATGATGTCAGCTTTGACCTTACAGGAGATGGCCTTGGCAATGTGCTAGGTAATCAGGTTGGTATTCATATCGTGACAGGACAAACCACTTTTGATAATAGTACTCCTATCACAACAGCGACGATCAGCGGCAGCACAGCGAATTTTTCCGGGCTAGGAGCTGTCCTAAGCGCGGACGAACTAAACTATATCTGGTTGTCGCTATCTACCATAGATCCTATCACAGATGGGCAGACTATCCAGGTCTCTACTGTCTCTACTATCAACTTTGTCGAGTCCGTGACACAATCAGGCATTGCTACAGCTGGGAGCATATTTACATTCCTTACCCCTGATGGATATCCCTACTGTGATCCCGCAGGCTCCTTTAGCTCTACGGTGAATCCGATCATTACCAATGTTACCTTCGGGAGTATCGACAACAATACAGGTTCCGACGTATCTAGCTACTATCATGATTTCTCCGGACAATCGACTTCCTTAGTCGCTGGAGGACAAAACGATGACCTGATCATTACATTTGATTCTAATGCGGCAGGAGGATCCGGTTTTGTCAAAGTATTTGCGGACTGGGATCAAGATACGAATTTCGAAACCTTAACGGGGCCCATAAGCTACTCAGGTATTGATACTTTGACACTTAGCTTGGAAGCGCCTGACACAGCAACTTTGGGGGACACCCGGCTGCGGATTATGACTTACACCGTCAACGAACCTTTCGACGGCGGCTGCTCGCAGTTCATCGCTGATGGAGAAGTGGAGGACTACACAATAACAGTATTACCCAAACCGATAGCGACTTTTACGACCTTACCTGTGTCAGGTGGCAATGTAACACAAGGCGATACGGATGTGCTGATCTACAAGATGCAAATGGACGTTTCAATAGCCGACGTAATGACAGAAGGTCTGTTTGTAACACTCGGCGGTACGGCCGATAGTGCAGATTTTGTCAATGACCAGTTCCAATTGCGTTACAACGAAACGACAGACGATTTTGCTTCGGCAACGCTTCTTGGAGGAGCTGACTATGGTAACGGTAGCCCGATACCTACAAATGGTGTGGGCTGGTTCCTGCAGGACACTTTTGCTGTGGGGTCGTCTACCTATTTCTACATAACAGCAGACCTGGAGCTGGCAGCCGCAGTCGGAGATAATTTCTTTGTAGAAACACCTGGAAGCGAAAATTTTGGTGTTGCTGATGCGGATAGAGATACTTCTGCTTTAACAAATGGACCCACTTTTGATATCCAAGCATTTGATGCGGTAAACCCGACAGTTGCAATTACTACGGGTGCTAGCGACCCTACCAACACCTCATCAATTGCTTTTACTTTGACATTTAGCGAAGAGGTAGATGGCTTTGCGGTGAGCGACCTGACAATTGGTAACGGAACCGCTAGCAACTTACTTACCTCTGATAGTACCACATTCACCGTAGACGTGACTCCTACGGCAGATGGATTAGTTACTTTGGATATGGGAGCCGGCGTGGCTACCGATCAAGTTGGCAACGGAAATGATGCGGCGACACAGTTTAGCATTACTTATGATGCCACTAACCCAACATTATTGATCAGTACAGCCGAGAGTGATCCTACCGGTTCATCACCGATAGTGTTTACGATCACTTTCGATGAGGAAGTAGATGGCTTTGCCGACAGTGACCTGACGATAGGTAACGGAACGGCGGGTAACCTTTCCACTTCCGATAGTATTATATTCACAGTAGATGTAACTCCTACGGCAGATGGGTTAGTAACCGTAGATATTGGAGCCGGCGTGGCTACCGATCAAGCGGGCAACGGCAATGATGCGGCGACACAGTTTAGCATTACTTATGATTCGACTAACCCGGCAGTATTGATCAGTACAGCCGAGAGTGATCCTACCGGTTCATCACCGATAGTGTTTACGATCACTTTCGACGAGGAAGTAGATGGCTTTGCCGACAGTGATCTGACAATAGGAAACGGAACAGCGAGCAACCTATCCACTTCCGATAGTACTGTATTCACTGTAGATGTGACTCCTACGGCAGATGGATTAGTTACTTTAGATATTGGCGCGGGAGTGGCTACCGATCAAGCGGGCAATGGCAATGCTGTGGCGACACAATTTAGCATTACTTATGATGCGACTAATCCGGCAGTATCGATCAGTACAGCCGAGAGTGATCCTACCGGTTCATCACCGATAGTGTTTACGATCACTTTCGATGAGGAAGTAGATGGCGTTGCCGATAGTGATCTGACAATAGGCAACGGAACGGCGAGCAACCTATCCACTTCCGATAGTACTATATTCACAGTAGATGTGACTCCTGTAGCAGATGGATTAGTAACGGTAGATATTGGAGCCGGTGTGGCTACCGATCAAGCGGGCAATGGCAACAGCGCAGCGACACAGTTTAGCATTACTTATGATGCGACTAATCCTTCCGTGCTACTTTCAAGTGTCATTTCCGATACTACTAATCAAAGTCCCATAGCCATTGATATTCTGTTTGATGAAGCAGTTAGTGGGTTTGAATTGGCTGATCTGGTGCTTGTCAATGCTACAGCAAGTAACCTGGCAACAGCAGATAGTATTTCATTTACTTTAGACTTGACGCCTACAAGCGAAGGCGCTCTGTCAGTCAATGTAGCCGCAGCATCGGTTGTGGATCCTGCGAGTAACTTGAATTCCGCTGGAACGGCATTGGAGTTTGTTTATGACATGACTTTACCCATAGTGGGAGTAGATGTATTATTGACCAATATAGCAAGCCCTGAATTGACCGGGTCCGTTGATGACAATACGGCATCGATTTCTGTCGATGTAGATGGGAATACTTATGTAGCTACTAATAATGGAGATGGTACCTGGACACTTGGAGCGGGCATTATTTCACCGGATTTGGTAGATGGGGTTTACGAGGTTACAGCAACAGCTACTGATATAGCTGGAAATGCTGATTTGGATGGCTCAAGCAATGAATTGACCGTGGACCTCACAGCGCCGGTGGTAACGGTGACAGAATTATTCTCTACTGACGATTCGCCTGCATTGACCGGTACCATTGATGACGAAAATGCTACTTTGGTGATTACGGTAAATGGCATTAACTATAATACAGCGACTATCAACACGGGTACCTGGACTTTGGCAGATAATGAGTTATCACCATTAGCTGATGGCATTTACAATGTATTGGCAACGGCGACAGACCAAGCTGGAAACATTGGAACGGATGCTACCAACGCAGAATTGAGAATTGATGCCTCAGCTCCTGTTGTAACGGTAAACGTGTTGGCGACCAACGATAACACTCCTGCACTTTCAGGAACAATAAGTGACAGTACTGCTTCTGTAGAGGTGACCATAGATGGTAGCAGTTACTCAGCAACCAACAATCAGGATGGCACATGGCTTTTAGCAGATGATCTGATTTCTCCCGCACTTGCAGATGGTTTTTACGATGTGATGGCAACTGCAACTGACACGCTTCTCAATGCAGATTCTGATGCCACAAACAATGAGCTTTTCATAGATGCCACTGCCCCTGTGGTGACGGTAACTTCTGTGGCAACTGAGGATAATACACCAGCACTTTTGGGAACAGTTGATGATCCTAATGCGGCAATTCAATTGACGGTCGACGGTCAAAACTTCAACCCAATCAATTTGGGGGATGGAAACTGGTCGTTGGCTGATAATACGGTTAGTTTCCTCAATGTGGGTAGGTATGATGTGCAGGTAACCGCGACTGACACCCTCGGAAATCAAGGTAACGACGGTACTACCGAGGAATTGACTATCTCGCCAAGAGCGACGACTGCTCTAGATGCGACTGATATTAGTATTAGCGGCTTTACCGCCAATTGGTCTTCGCAGCAAGATGTATTGTCTTACCTCCTTGATGTAAGCGATCAGGCGGATTTTAGCCAATTTATCGGCATATACAATGGGTTTAGTACGGATGATACCACCCGGGTCGTCAACGGATTAGATTATAATAGTTCCTATTACTATCGCGTAAGAGTCATCTACAATTCAAATGATACTTCAGATTTCTCTAACACGATTGCGACATTAACGGCCACAGATCCTGGTACGGCGTTAGACTCTCTGGCTTTAGTGGCTATTTATGATTCTACGGATGGCGATAACTGGACCAACAAAGCTAACTGGAAAGAAGGGCGTTTGAGAACCTGGGCAGGTGTGACCATGTTTGGCACCAGGGTAACTGCTGTGGACCTAGCAGGGAACAATCTAAGTGGTGCGATAGGAGATGTAGCAAGTGGGTTGGATCAGGTCACTACTTTGACATTAACCGATAATGAAATTACCGCAATAGGAGATTTGACGGTGATGTCGTCGCTGACCCAGCTGAATGTAGCTGATAACAGATTGCAATTCGGAACCATTGAATCTTTGATAGCATTAGGTACAGGGATCGATTTTGGCTCCCAGAAAAAAGTACTTGATCTACAGGATGTACTAGCACAGCAGGGAAGTACTTTTACGGCAGATAGAACTGTAAGTGGAAGTGCAAACACCTATTCCTGGTTTAGAAATGATGTTGCTATTTCCGGAGATGGCCCTACGATTAACATTCAAATCGAGTCCTTTGAGGACGAGGGAGTATTTCGTGCAGAGGTGACAAACACCAATGTTTCGGGATTGACCATCGTGACGGAGGACATCATACTCAAAGTCTCTTCTTTGCAGCGTGATTCCACTGCATTGATCGCGATTTTCGATGCGTTAGGAGGAGATACATGGACCAGAGGCAGTGACTGGAAAACTACGGATATAAGCCAATGGAGCGAGGTTGGGATCACCAACAGTAGAGTAACTTCCCTTGATCTCAGCAACAATAATATGTTTGGAGAAGTGCCTGCAGATATCAATGACATAGCGGGACTGGCTACTGTCAACCTTTCTCAGAATCCTGGGGTGACAGGAGTTCCCGATATGACTTCTCTGAGTGACATTACATCGCTGAATCTGGATGAAAATGCACTCGACTTTGCCGACCTTGAACCAAACGCTGGCATTACGGGAGTTAGTTATGCAAATCAAAATTTCGATATCCTACAGCCTAGTGCTACGCTCTTGGATAAAGGCTCTGAGCATAGAGTTGAAGTATCTGTTGCCGGTAGTGCCAACCACTATTCCTGGATCAGGACCAACGATGCTTCGGGCGCTGCGAATGTGGGTAGTGATGCACCTTTGGTGGAGATTCTTGAACTAGACTACGAAACGATGGGGATCTTTGAGGTCTCTGTCACCAACGACCTCGTACCTGGGCTTACGCTGAGGAGTCAAGTGGATACGGTTTATGCCACTGCCGATATTGAGTTTACACCTCTTTACTCAGACCTGCTAGGCAATGATGCTCAGTTGGACGAAGGTGAGGCTACGCTGCTGAAAGTGACGGCGCCAGGTGTGCCTTTCGACTCTGTAGAGACCATCGCTATCACCTCACAAAATATCTTGTTTGATGACGTGATTTTAGCCAATTATCTTCTGGCCATCCGAACGGATACGCTCCTCTTGAGAACTGTAGATGGCCAGACAGATTCTGTTCAGTTACTACCTACATATTTCAGCAGTACATTCTTGTGGGAGGAAGCAGATACCTTGAAGTTACGTGATTTTATCTCAGATGATCTTAGAATGCAGCAGCGTCCCAGACCTCTACCTCCTATTGATAATGGCAGCGTAGTTGGCATGAATGTAGAAAGCAACTTTGCTGAAGAAACACCTGAAGGTCGAGTTTCTGCTCGACGTCGGGTAAGAAGAGCCGGTTGTTCACTCAGTAAGCGACGAAGTTCCGGAAGGCCAGAAGAGGATATATTTGACTTGATAGCCTATAAAGAGACGGACGACGAGGGACGAGTGGTTTTCGAAAACCTGCCTCCTGGCACCTACAGGGTCAACATTCAGTATCCGGGTATACCAATGGATCCAAATTCTTTTGTAGAGTTTGCAGTAGGAGAAGATGGCGTGGAAGACAACCAGCTAGAACTGGCCGCTACCGTAAGTGAAGATGGAATCGTGGTTGAACTGGTAGAAGAGCTTGGGTTCTACAGGAAATATTTCAAAGATCTCACCGTATATCCTAACCCGGCTAGTGAGTATATGAAAGTGAGTTACTCCAAACTCATGTCTGACAACGTGGTGATGCGACTCATGAATCTATCGGGCAAGGTTATCCATGAGGAAGAACTGAGGAAAGGCTATAATCAATCCTTTGACGTCAATGTGAGCGAGATTGAAGGAGGAGTTTATCTGCTCAACTTCTACGATCCGACCAATCCAAATGGAACCGTAGTGACGCTTAAGGTGATCGTAAAGCACTAGAATGATTTTAGATAGCAAAGAAAAATTGACCATTTAAAATTTTGAAAAAGATCCGGAAAGCATTCGGATCTTTTTCTTTTTTATTCGGCTAGTCTAACTAATCCGAACTTTCTCATTTTTGAAATTTGTAACTATCTTGGATATGAAAAACCTCCAATAAACCGCC
>JAHCMJ010000197.1 GCA_019192485.1 Cyclobacteriaceae bacterium HetDA_MAG_MS6
TTGCCACCGATAGTTCCATTAATATCCATCTTGTCAGAGCGATAAATATTTGCTGTAAAGCTCACGGAAAGATCCCCCATACCTTGTGTGTCGCCAAGGGTACCAGTCACCCATTGATAAGGTACTTTGAGTTGAATTCCCAGTTTGTCATTGATTCCTACATTCAAGTCTACCGTTGCCGATTGAATAACCGGCGTGAGGGTGCTATTGCCTTTGTAGTAAGTAAAATCAATGCTTCGAAGTTTTACGCGTACCTTCCTATTGAAATGTTGATCTGGTTTCATTGCTCCCATTGTGCAAAATCCAGCATCGCTACATCCCTGAGACATACCTGTAGACCAAGTCAAAAACAAAACCAGAACTATAAGTATCCATTGCACTTTCATAGCGTAGTTGATTCTATAGTGATCTGAATGGTTTGAAATTTTGGAGGATAACTAAATCCATCATTCACCAGCGTGACTGGCTCTAAAGTCGTGACACCCTCACCTGGTATCGATTGTCGTTCGGCCTGAAATGAACCTGAATAAGGCTCCTGATTTTCTTCCGTACCAGCATCCCACAACCATATCCATTTCGTAAAATCACCCGTTATAGGCTCTCCTGTCCCGGGTTCAAATAGAAAAAACCCTTCGTCATCAAAAGAATAGAATAGGTCATTGGATTCGGTAAACATGGTAGCAAAATTCAGGAAATCGCCATATGTAGCTCGAAGACTAAACGAAATCTCCTCGCCAGGGGGAATTGGCGGGAAGGAGCTAACCGTGCCTACATATGGATCAGCAGCCAGACTGGTCAAGAGATCATTGACACTACCATCCTCTGCAAGTTCCTCCAGCCCATTACCATAAACTTGTGCTCCATTGAAAAAAAGTGGGTGTCCTTTGCGCTGCGTAAAGAAAATCCCCGTTGAAAAGACAGCTGCCCTTTCTCCCGAGGAGAGATTGCGGATAGTCACCACAAATTGCGCATCTGTGGAGGGGACGGCATCTTCACACCCAGCAAGAATGGTGGTAAGCACAAAACCGAGCACTATAAAAGTCTTGCTTAGAAATGAAAAAATAAGACGATATCCTATCATTAAAAAAATTTTACTGAGACAGGTCAATTTCAAAAATAGCCATCATTGCAGGCTATTACAATTCTCCCAGCAAAATGGTTGCGTCGGACAGGTTACCGATAGAGATGATAGGGTTTCGATCTGACCTTAAAACCCTCAACATCTCCTTGCCATTGTTCTTGAATGTCTTCGAACTTATACGCTTTAACAAAGGTTTCCCGAATATCCGCGTTCCCTATCACCTTGTCTAACATATCAAAACGGTAATTATTGATCTCCAGGACAGAACTGTCTGGCCGCAACTGATATGCTATCTCTAGAAAACGGAACTGAATCTCAGTCAGGGGTGCTTCCAAGAAGTCTGTGAAATAGACCTGAACTCCATGGTATTCTTTCCCCTTGTTTTTCATATAAGTCGGCTTGAAATGAATAGGTCGAAACCGCACTCCTGGCAGGCTTAGGTTTTCCATTTCCTCAAGCAACCGGTCAGCATCAATCCAGGGTAATGCAAAAACCTCAAATGGCAACGTATATCCGACACCAATCATACAAGGGTCTAGTTCGCCGATAATACCTGCCATTGCATAATAAGCTGAAGAGTTAGCTTTGGGAATGTGTGGAGAAGGTGGCACCCATGGCAGGCCTGTTTCCACAAACGTCATAGACCTTTTCCAATTCTCCATTGAAACAACCTCTAAATCACATTTTACGCTATCCGTTAGCAGTCGCTCCTGATTCAAAAAGGTGGCTAGTTCGCCAGGCGTAAGGCCATAAACATATGGTATGGCAAAGGCGCTGACAAAAGAAAAATACCCGTCAGTTACTAAGGGGCCCTCTACTTTTAACCCACCAAGTGGGTTCGGCCGATCCAAAACAACGAACTTGATTCCCGCTTCGGCAGCGGCCTCCATGACCAATCCCATTGTACTGATATAAGTATAGGATCGTACTCCAATATCCTGAATATCATAGACAAGCACCTCCACTCCTTGAAGCATTTCTTGTGAGGGTTTTCTGTTTTTGCCATAAAGAGAAAATACCGGTAGTCCCGTTTTTGCATCTGTCTCTGAATCAATATGATCACCCGCAGAAAAATTGCCTCGTACACCATGCTCTGGACCATATAGTGCGACCAGATCTACTACAGAACTTTCGTTCAAAATATCGATGGTGCTTTTCAAATCAACATTAACTCCAGTAGGATTAGTGATCAGGCCTATTTTCTTTCCTCTTAAGATATCAAATCCTCTTGCTTCCAACACGTCAATACCCGTTTTTACCAAGATGGTCTCAACCTGTTTCGGTGACTGCATGCAACCATGCAGCCACCCACAGGTAATTATAAATATGAAGAAGAAAAGTGCTTTGTTCATGGCGCTTACAGGATTACCTGATATACATTCTTTTGGACAGAATGCTATCGGCTATCCTGAGATGCAAAATGTACATCCCGGCGCTCAACTGACTCACGTCCATAGTCAGGTATTGACTGGAAAGATGTAATTCTTTTGATGTCACAATGCGTCCTTGAATATCTACTATATCGATCGCTATCTCGCCAGATATCTCCTTGCCACCTACAACCACGTAATCTTGAGCAGGGTTAGGATACAATATCACAGACCGATCATCTTGGCCATCAATTGTCAGCAATGACCCAACACTCAGCATGATCTCCTCAGACCAATCACCTACACCACCCACATTCTTCCCAGCTACACGGAAGTAGTGGGTCCCTTCAACAGGGTTTTGATAGGGGTAGGTCTCGGTACCGAAGACTTCTTTTTCGATAACCACCGGATCAAAAGTCGGAGAAAACGCAATTTGCACCACATACGACGTTGCTTTTGTCACCGGATCCCACTCGAAGGTGATCAGATCACTAGGAAAGGGATATTCAGAATTGTTATTAGGAGCCAAAGTGGTTGGAGCTTCGGGTACCTCCATTAAGGTTTTGAACTTTATTGGTGTGGTCCAATCACCTAAACCATATTCGTTTTTGGCTCTAATGCGGATGTAATGCGTGGTAAACTCATCAAGCTCATCAGCCAATTGAACGGATTGTATAGCAGTGTTTACTAGTTGATCGACGACCAGGTTGTTCAAAGAAAATGCGCTCCCTCCCTTGGATATCTGAATGAAAAGGCTATCTGTAACAGATGTTGTAGAAAAAGCAATGTCGGGAGTAAGACTGACCCCCTTGTCATCTTCTTGAATGCTGGTCAAAGACGGTAATGCCGGAAAAGCTGTTGTAAAACCACGAATGGCTGATGTAGGACCATTTCCTGAAATATTTTTAGCGTTTACATTCCAAAAGTACTGAGTCTCTCCTTGCAAAGTGCCCATTTCAGTTACAAGTAAAAATGTGTCTTTACTGGTAAACAATTCGTTTGTCCCGGAGAGATCACTGGTTGTACCTATAGTAATGATATACGAGGAAGCAAAAGCAGAAGGCGACCAAGTAAAAGCGCCATCACTGGGGAAAAGGTCCTCATCTTGAACAGGACTTACAGTGGTAACAGCATCAGGCAAAGGTGGAGTAAAATCAAGACTCAACTCGCTCTGATTGCCATATCGGTCCACTGCTCTAATAGCCACTGCAGACCCTTCGGCAAAATCGGCTGCACTGGCATCAAAATGTTTTTCATAAGCGAACCCAACAAGTCTTGCTTCCTGATTTTCAACCCGAGCCGTCGAAACACACTGAACCTCATAAATCGCAAAACGTAGATTGGGCTGGCTATGATCCCATACAAAACTGTAAGTCGTCTCACCTTCTAACTGCTCGTATCTGATATTTGTGGGAGATTCCAGTGCATCCGCCGGTTTCCAGGTCATAGCTGGCGGTAGGGATTTATGCTGGTAAACATTCTCCAACAAGTGCTGCTTAAGACCTTTCACTCTTTCAAAATCATTGGCCCTGAAGTAGACGCTTCCCAGAGCACCTGAAGCAGTATTTTGCCTGACGATATTCACCTGTGTGGATATCTGGCTCAGCGACCAGGGATCGGCCTCAATTCTGCCATTTTCCACGGGAGTGGTAAAAGCTGATCCGAAGTAACTCTTATCCTCGTGTAGGGTGAGATCGGCTGCTACCCTGGCAGCGTCCGTTTGCGGAACATTATTTAATCGGTAAATACCATGTCCTGCAAATACATGTCTGCCAAAAGTTTCTGTATGACCGGCCCACCAGGGCAGCAATGCTCCGAAATCCTGTGAGCCTCCGGTAGGCCAATACAATTGAGGGTTGATATAATCAACCGTACCCTCTTCTAACCAAGCTATTGCATCGCAGTATATCTGATTATAGGCATCCAGACCGACAATCCCTGGAGGATTTTGTCCGTTGCCGTAAATGCCGAAAGGGCTAATGCCGAATCTTACGAAAGGCTTAACAGATTGAATGGTATCCCAAACTGCCTCGACCATTTTGTTGATACTCCCTCTGCGGAAATCACCCACATTGGCATAATCACCTCCATACATTTGAAACGTTTCCTGATCAAAATTTTCTGATGTGCCTCCGTAGTCATAGAAATAGTCATCGAAGTGAACTCCGTCAATATCATAGTTTTCCAAAATATCACCTACAACATCTGCAATATAAAGTTGCACTTCGGGTAACCCGGGGTTCAATATCTTTTTCCCCTCCCTACCGGCATCGGTATATTCCAATACCCACTCAGGGTTTTCAAGGTATACATGGGATTCGTGATAGTAGCTTCCTCCATCAGACCGAGATGCGTTGACCCGATAGGGATTAAGCCACACGTGCAATTCAATACCTCTTTTGTGAGCCTCCTCTACTGCAAATGCTAGCGGATCGTAACCAGGATATGTTCCTTGTACGCCGGTAAGGTATCGAGACCACGGTTCATAGGCGGATTGATAAAGTGCATCACACTCAGGCCTAACCTGGAAAAAAACAGCGTTGAGGTTCACTTTCTCCAGAGAATCCAACATGGCCATCAGTGAGGCTTGTTGTGCTGGAATATCGTTCCTGTCACCTGGTTTAGGCCAGTCGAGATTGGAAACTGTTGCAATCCATGCCGCTCTTAACTCCGGATCCGAATGTTGTCCGTTGCTTTTGTGATGGCAAAAAACTGCACAGAAGACTGAGAAAGAAAGAATAATGAATTTCAAGGGAGTATTCGGTAATGGTTGAAAAAAAAGAAAAACAAGGGGCCATCACATCACAGGCCCCTTGTGAAACAAACTATATACTTATCACTATCGCTTTTCGTTGTCAATGGCCAAACCATATACTTCGACATCCTGGACGAAGTATTCCACATCACCCGTACCATCCAGGTTGTACATTTTGATCCCAGATCTCCATAGCGGATTTGTTTCGTAATCAACAGGAATTGGATCTCCAGTATCCGGATCAGTACCCATTGCATCAGGACCTCTGTAGCCCCAATATACCTTGCCGCTTTCGTTGTCGACCACTATGCCGGTAATGTAAGTAGCTTCGTCAGCTCCCCCCTGTGCATCTGCTGGAGCATCATCGATTAATTGAATATTACTACCATCGATATCAGCTGAGTAAAACCCTTTCCCTAATCCATTATTGGAACAGAAATAGATCTTCTGATTAGCATTATCAACTTCAAAGGATCTCACCGCATAATCAGTCAATAACTCTCCTGAAGCTGGAACCTGATCGGTGACCCCAATATCAGCATCCTGGAATCTCCAAAGTCCTTTATGGTTAGAGTTTTTGGCCCACCAGTAAGTATCGCCAATAGCTTTAAAACTACCATTCAAAGCACCCCATCCGTAAGTGGCTCCACCATCTGTCCTCCAAGCTGAGTAGTAACCAAGCTCAGCATTTTTCACAAGAGTCGGGAAAGCTTCAGGATTAGCATCACCGCCATTTTCGCCCCATGAGGCGTTAGTGGTGGATGTCGGAATCATGGTAACGTCGCTTCTACGGTCTGTAAAGTAGATGTTGCTGCCTACCACATCACCGAAGAAAGCGTCGTCATAAGAACTCTCAAGGCCAAATGTGATATGAGTAGTAAACCCTGTACCGTCAAAGTTGATAGAAGAAATAGAACCTGGTGTAGTCTCTGCCTCTGCAGAGAAAGTCACGAATTCTCCCGCATCAAATATGTAGAGCCTGTCGTCTTCAAAATCCAATGTAAGCGGATTCATGCCAGAACTTATGCCCATATCGACCAATTCAGCCTCACCTTTGGCAAAGACCTTCTTAGACCAGATGTTTCCACCCTTTTCTGCGAAATAGATATTCTTAGCTAATTGTGCTTTGACATCAACCGTGGTCGCAGAAGAGATCGTACCTCCGTCAATGGCAGCTGTAAGCTTAATGCTGGCCTCTGCATCCGGGGAAGTGAATCTCACCATAATGCTTTCGCCAGTACCTATGCCGTCGTCGTCCAAGCCTTCACCAATTGCGTTGGCAGGGAAATCCCAAGTGTATGTAACTGCCGCACTATTGGGATTATAGATAGATGCCGTAAATGTAATATCCACACCGACTTCGATGGGATCGGGATCAAAAGCGTATTCCGGCACCGCATCAGACACCGTCACCACCCTCTGAAACGTAAGTTCCTCAAAACCATCAACTACCAATACCACGGTATAGCTACCGGATGAGGTAAAGGTATGTTTAGGGTTTTCACTCGTAGAGGTACTTCCATCTCCAAAATCCCAGGCAAACTCGCTACCTCCTGTTGAGGCATTACTAAAAGTAACTTCTTCACCGGCTACAGGAGACTCAGGATCCACCTGAAACCCCACATTTATGTCCGGAATAGACTCTTCGTCATCTTTACAGGAGACCATAAAAATCAGCGCTCCGGCTGTTAGGCAAATTGCCCATCTTTTAAGAAAATTCATAGATATACATGGTTTGTAGTTGGAATAATTAGTTTACATTGAATGACCTGCTTGTCGAAATCGACTCTTCATCGTACCCATTGATAATTTGAAAATTCAAAACCACCAGATTGGATTTTTCAAGTTCGTATTCCGCCCCTATCAAAGTATTGAGGCCTATTTGCTGTAGTTTGGATATGACAGAGGACCTACCGTCTGAGGTCAGGTTGTCAGCCGCATCATAATAGCCATTAAGTTCATTTTGCGTGGCTACCGCATGCACATCCACCAGGATTATCTGCAGTTCTGATTTGTCAAGGTTTCGGCTTAGGTCATCATAAAAATCAGCTACTGCTAATTCACTCATTTCCTGGGTCAAGTCGCTGATAGCTGTATTATCCTCTGTAAGGATTGCTTTTGCCAGTGATGGCTCGACATAGTAATCGAACTTGAGGACATAAGCTGTCTTGTCAGGTACCCAATTCGTAAAATCATGTTGAAAAGTACGAACCTCATCGCGGACCGGATCCTCATCCTCTCCAAGCGCGTCATCTGAGCTAATCTCAGCTATATATACATAATCGACATCCGTCAGTTGCACCTCGTACTCTTCAAGTGCGATAACTCTTTGCAAGAGTGAAAGCTCCTGGAACTCATCTCCTAGTGACCAATACTCAATCTCGCATTCCACCTCAGTATCCGCAAAGGCCACTGGCGTCAATGGAGAGAAAAACACATTGCTTGTAAAACCTTGAGGGTCACTTACGTCAGCTATTATGTCATTTTTCTCGCATGAGCATAAAAACAAGGCCGTTGAAAAAATCGATAGTGTCAAAAAATTCTTCATCTCCAATTCTATTTAGCCCACATCATAGGTTGCTTTAACCAATCCGGATTCTGGAATGCACCAAGCTCTTCCAATGTCGGTTTGTTATACAATTCCTCGGTTTCTGTATCATAGGGTAGCCTTTCGATCCATTCTGTCTCGTCATCCTCATCCCAGTAAAAAGCAAGCCCATTCGGACGCTGAAGCCCCACATAAATTTGTGGATCATAGTCATGCCGCCGCATATCCACCCAAGTCTCCCCCTGCAGGTACAGGGCTACATATTTTTGCATCATAATGTTGGAGAGCGTAAGCGAAGCAGATGACTGGGGTACGGTAGGTCCAGATAGGAAAGCAGCGATATCAGCTCCAGCTACACCTACCCTGGTCATATTGACCTCAATACCTTCTTGAAAAGAGTTAAAGGCCTCAGTAGGATTGCCGGACTGAAAGTAGGCCTCTGCCTTGATAAAGTGGAGCTCTTCCTCTGTAAAAAACGGCATCGGTGATCTATCCTGGGTCAGGTGTGAACCATATAGATTAGGGTAATCTTCGTCGGCAAACACTGCTATTTTACCTTCACCGGCAATGATTGACAAATACTCGTCACTCGTATTAGGTGTCATCAACAGAGGTTGTCGAGGGTCGGTGACGATATGATTGACATCATCGTATCCAAGACCTCTAACTAGGAAAAATTCTCCAGGAGCACTCCTATCCAAAATATTGTTTGCATAGTCCCAACCCGGATCAGCTTTACTCTCTCCCCATTGGTTCATTTGCAAGGGATTAGAATCCCCATTTGTATAATCGTAATAGGCATCTTTCCAAATAGCCAATGCATCATCTGCGGCCTGAATAACCTCAGCATAATCTTGATTGACATT
>JAHCMJ010000198.1 GCA_019192485.1 Cyclobacteriaceae bacterium HetDA_MAG_MS6
CTGATCACCGCTGGTAAAGAAGTCATCTTGGATGTCAAGCTGGAGGAATCTGTAGAGAAGCTGCAAGAGGTTGTTGTGACGGCAAACTCAGATAAAGACCTACCTATCAATGAGCTGGCCAAAGTAAGTGCCAGAACTTTTAGCCTGGAAGAAGTCACTAGATTTTCAGGAGGCCGAAACGACGTCGCAAGATTAGCTACATCCTTTGCAGGAGTGAGCGCTCCTAATGACTCCAGGAATGATATAGTCGTGCGAGGAAACTCCCCAACAGGTCTATTGTGGAGAATTGAGGGTATTCCCATTGCTACCACTAATCACTTTGCCACTCTTGGCACCACAGGAGGGCCGGTAAATGCTCTGAACACCAATTTGTTGAGAACCTCTGATTTTTTGACCGGAGCATTTCCAGCGGAATACGGCAATGCAAATGCTGCCGTATTTGATGTGAATTTCAGAAATGGGAATACTGATAAGTTTGAATTCACAGGACAAATGAGTGCTTTCAGCGGACTCGAATTGATGGCAGAAGGGCCAGTAAACCCTAAAAACAATGGATCATTTGTAGCCTCCTATCGATATGGAATTGCGAGTCTAGCAGCAACTGGCACAAGTGCCATCCCATTCTATCAGGATTTTTCTTACAAAATCAATTTAGGCAACACCAAACTAGGCAAATTTGAACTATTCGGTTTCGGTGGTCTAAGCAGTATAGATTTTCTTGGCGAGGAGATCGACGAAACAGACCTATTTGCCAATCCAAATCAAGATGCGTTTGTAGAAAACAGACTTGGCATGACTGGATTGAGTCATCTATTGCGCTTGAATAAAACCAGTTATCTAAAAACTGCTGTAGCTATGTCTACCAATCAAAATGAATACACACAAGACAATCTAATCCTCAACGAAAACAACGAGGAGATCAAAAAATTCAGAGCTACCGAAGTAGATAATAGGGAGAATAGATACACGCTCAGCACTACCTACAACAAAAAGTTCAATGCCAGATGGAGCATAAGGGCCGGAGTGCTCTCTGAACTTTATGACGTTAGTTTTCAAGGTAGAGATCGTGACAATCGGATAGATATACCGGATAATGACAACGACTCTATTCCTGATTTCTTTATCACCACTACCGATACGGACGAGCTGTATAACCTGACCCAGGTGTACGCGCAAGCTGATTATAAACTTACAGATGCCCTTGGCGTTACTTTTGGATTGCACTCACAATATCTCAGTCTCAATGATGAAACCACCCTGGAGCCTCGCCTTGGTCTGAGTTGGCAATTCACGCCTCAGGACAGATTGAGCCTTGCCTATGGCCTGCATGCCCAAAGTGCGGCCCCCATCATTCTTTTCCTGGAGGAGGAGGTATCTCCGGGGGTTTACGAACGCACAAACGAACAACTTGATTTCATGAAAAGTCATCATTTCGTGCTTGGCTATGATCGCAACTTTGGGACAGATTGGCGCTTCAAAGCTGAAGCTTATTATCAGCGACTATTCGATATCCCGGTGGAATCAACACCCAGTAGCTACTCTATTGTAAATGAAGGCGCTGATTTCGTATTTGATGAGAGAAGCTCGTTGGTAAATGAGGGCAAAGGATACAATTATGGAGTGGAACTCACCCTTGAGAAGTTTTTCAGTCGCGGGTACTACGCACTATTGACGACATCTATCTTTGAATCACAATACGAAGGCAGCGACGGTATCGCCCGGAGTACCGCCTTCAACAACAACTACGTATTCAATTTTCTAGCTGGAAAGGAATGGAAATTCGGACCTGATCAGAGACATGCCTGGACTTTTGATACTAAAATCACAACGTCTGGCGGACAGCCTTTTACACCTGTAGACCTGGATGCTACCAGAGCCAATGCTGGTAGAGAAGTCAGAATGGAGGACATCGCCTTTAGTCAACGCTATGAGGACTATTTCAGAATGGATGTAAAGTTAGGTGTGAGACTGAATAGTACTAAGAGAAATATCTCTCATCAATTCTTTATAGACCTACAAAATGTAACCAATCGTACTAATGAGTTCACCAGACGATACAATGAAGTGACGGATGAGATCAATGTAATCGAACAGATCGGATTCTTCCCTGATGTGATGTACAGGATACAGTTTTAAAAAAATCTTTTTTTCGGGTGGGGGCTAGAATGAGCCTCCATCTCAACTCACTCCTCAAAAATCGAGCATGAAGTTGTCTCATAACAAATTGCTAATTACCGGAGGTGGCTCTGGGCTTGGGTGGGCACTTGCCCAAAAATTCAGATCCTTACAGAATGAACTGGTCCTGACTGGCAGAAATAAGGGCCAACTGCAAAAGGCCTCTGAAAAACTGCAATGTGACTATATCGTAGCGGACCTAACCAATCCCCATGACCTGCAAAACCTGTTTTCCGAAATATACCAGATACATCCTGACCTCAACATAGTAATCAACAATGCTGGCATCCAGCACCAATACAGTTTTCTGGAAAAAGGTGAAAAACAGCAGAGCATACAGCAGGAGATCGCGACGAACCTCATAAGTCCTATGCAGTTGGTGTCAGCTTTGCTACCACTACTCTTGGAGCAGGTGAACGCTGCGATAGTCAATATTTCATCTGGGCTGGCACTCACGCCTAAAAGATCCGCTGCAGTATATTCCGCCTCCAAGGCCGGACTACATTCTTTCTCAGTAGCCTTGAGACATCAACTAAAAGATACGCACATCAGCGTGTTCGAAATGCTGCCTCCGCTAGTAGATACGCCAATGACAGCGGGACGTGCAGGTCGTAAGATATCGCCAGAGGATGCGGTAAATGAGTTTGTCACAGATTTTCGGCACAATCGATATGAAAGCTACATTGGTCCAGTAAAATTCCTAAAGACCATTCACAGGATATCACCCTGGATCGCCAACCATCTTCTCAACCTGCGGGGATAGCTCACTCCGGTTTTATGCTGATTAGACCCGTTTTCTCCCTCTTTGGTTATGGTTGCTTTTGCATGTTGCGGACCGATACTTCTTTTGCCGCCACAACCAGATCTCATCAAAATGAAATCATTGATATTAGCTGCAACAGCAAGTTTACTCCAACTAGTAAATACCTCTGACGAGTCCGTAGTCAAGATCAAATCAGACAATCTAGAAAAGGTCTACACGGTACTTTTTGGAGGACCAAAGGAACATGACGTCGAGATATTACTAAAAGACAAAAGAGGCAAGAAATTGATCGAGGAGCAGATCACTGCTCATGGGTTCCGAAAAATGTACCAGCTTTCAAAATTACCCAACGGTAAATACACTTTTTATGTCTCTTACGCCGGACGGGTGTATAAACAAGACATCGAGCTAAAAAGCAGAGAGGCCGTCATGCAGGAAAGCATCGTTATGGGTGTAGAGGACAAGCAACTGACTATCGACGTGAAATCTTATAATCGGGAAGCTCTCAATATCTTTATCACTAACCTGGATCAGGATCTTTTAGAGGCTTTCCTTTGGGAGCCAAAAGACAACAAGAGGACCAAAACCATCGACCTATCAAAACATGAAGGCAAAGATGTGATCGTCCAGGTCGTACAAAACGGAGAGGAGACCCATCTACAAACCATCTCTGTATACTGAAAGAAATATAATAGATCGGCTTATCGATCTTGTCTATGAAGCCTCTCCGATTTGCCTGATCTAGTAGATCGGGCTGATCCGGAGATGGTTTATACCTTATTTTTAGTATCTATAATGATCGTCACAGGGCCGTCATTGAGCAAAGTGACTTGCATATCGGCTCCAAACTGGCCTGATCGCACAACATCGATCTCTTGAGACAGACGCTCCAAAAAAGCCTGATAAAGTGGAACTGCTACGTCTGGTGTAGCAGCTCGTATGTATGAAGGTCGATTGCCTTTTTTCGTGCTGGCATGTAAGGTAAATTGACTCACTACCAGCAGTTCCCCTTTGACATCGACAAGACTTTCGTTCATCTTGCCACTGTCATCACTGAAAATACGCAAGTTGATAATTTTCTGCGAGAGCCAATCTACATCTTTTTGATCATCAGCTGATTCTATGCCTAATAAGACCAGTAGGCCTCGATCTATGGAGGTGTGCAACTTCCCGCCGATCTCCACCGAAGCTCTTTGCACTCGCTGAATCACAGCAATCACGAGTGTAACAGCTTCAGCATTTTGTGGGGTTTGTACTTCTCTATTCCCGACTGCCCTTTTCGCGCTACCATAAACATGGCCTGCGCCACATCACTGCCTCTGATAGACCACAAACTCTTGTGCCAGCCCACCATAAAAAACGAAAGTACCACACTGAAGAATTTAGCAACCTCTTCACCCCAGCGCCACTCATCGCGTGCTCCGATCAGTAAGGAGGGTTGGAAAATATGTAAAGATGGTAGATCCATAGCAACTAAGGCATCTTCAAGTTGCCCCTTGACCTGGTTATAGAACAAACACGATTCAGAATTGGATCCCACGGCAGTCACCACTAGAAATCTCTTGAAATGTGACTTAGTCTTAGCCAGTTTGGCCATCTCTATAGGGTAATCAAAGTCTATCTTTCTGAATACTTCTTTAGATCCTGCTTTTTTCATGGTTGTTCCCAGGCAGCAGTACACATCTTCTACATCAAACTTGTCAGCATAGTCTTTTAGTTGGTCAAAATCCTGGACAATAACGGTGTCTAGTCGGTTGTCCTTGATTTTTAAAGGTCTGCGAGATAGAATTGTTATCTTATCATAGTAATCTGATGAGAGGACAAGTCGGACTAATTCACGTCCAACTAACCCTGTGGCTCCAGCAATGACGGCATTCATAGCGTAATATAGGTTGATAAATGGCACCGAAAAGTTAGCAAATTATTTACTGATTTCAGCTCCTTTTTCCCACTGCAAAAAGTGCTCTATATCATCCGCAAAATTCTTGAATATCCAATAGAGCAGTGTTACATCATCCGTCAGACCCAGAATAGGGATAATGTCAGGTATCATATCCACCGGAGTAATGAAGTAAAAGAGGCCAAAAACAAAAGTGAGTAATGTTTTTGTGGAAAATGCTCGATACTCACCGGTGTAATGGTATCGGATCATTCGGATGAGTGCTTGCACTTTGCTAACAAAGTGGTCCCGGTCTTGGTCATTTCGGCCGAGATCATTAAGTTTTTGTACGGTTTGCTCCAGCAGAAGTCTGATTTTGTCATTACTGGATAAGGCCGCTTTTGCTTGCTTGTATATTTTGTCAATCTTGGATGACATACCTTAATAAACCTCCCTAATTTCTTCTTTCAGAAAGGATGATGCCAATTGTATGGCATTTCGCTCTTGTTGCAGGGTAAGTTCAAATATCCTTTTGGCAAGATCCAGGCTCTTACTTTTTTCTCCCATCTCCACACCAGCTTCATTGATCAAAGAAATCGCATCTTCTACTGCTGTCGAAACATAAGTCCAAGCTTCGTCAGACATATAAACTTGCTGTGACAGGTTGTGGTTGTACTCTTCCCGAATTTCAGAAACCAACACCTGTTGAAACTCCTTGGCTGAAAACGCTGCATTGTTGAGTCGGGTCACCAGGTTGTTAGGAGATATTCGCTCAAGCAACAGCACCACTCGCTCATATGCTTGCAAACGGATAGGCAATACCACCTCCTGATTCTTCTGTCTGATTCCCATACGGATCTCCGACAATTGACGATCCAAAAAAGATCTGACTAGTAAATAGGATGCATATAGTACAATAAGCGCAGGACCGAGTATTTTTAGCAATTCTATGACGGTGTCCATAAAAATTGAATTATTCAACAGGTTTGGAAGTTAAAACCAAAATTAGCATTAGAAAAATGATTAGAAGTCTGCCTCTCAAGAAACTGCTCCTTAAACCAAAAATACATTGATTTGCAGATGGTGATCCCTGTAGATATTTCAGACCGTGCCCTTGAGGAAGTACGGGAGATATTGGCCAACAAGAATATTCCAAAGGATTATGGCCTGCGCATTGGTATCAAAGGATCTCGGGGATGTGCGGGTGTTTCTTTTATGCTAGGATTTGACAAGTGCAAAGACGATGATATGCACTACCAGCTTGCGGACATCGACGTATACATTAGCAAAAAGGAATTGATGTTTTTGGCTGGTAAAAAAGTAGACTTCTACGAGGGCTCCGATGCCCGGGGATTTGTTTTCAATGATGCAGATTAATGCTCTACCTCCACCATGGCACTATCGCATTGCCCACTTATGGGTGGTACTAGTTTCATTACCCGAACTTTAGCTTTCTCAATCTGTGGAAAGTCGGATTTCACATCTTTGGCTATTTTCCAAGCTAAATGCTCTAGTAAATTTACTGGTTCATTCATGACCTTTTTTACCACTTGAAACAGCTTATCGTAATCTACCGCATCTTTCAAATCATCCGATTCACCTGGCACTAAAGTATTGGTCAATACACCGAGGTCCACTATGTATTGACCACCCTCCTCGCGTTCACCTGGGTATACACCGTGAAAGGCATAAAACTTGATACCATTTAACCAGATCCAACCCATTTACTAATCCTCCAGGTCATCAAAGAAAGAACCTGCACCGTCAGGTTTACTGTCCTCGGAAGATTCCTTGATAACAGTGGCTGTCGCCTGCACTTGTTCAGCTTTGATCTGGTTCGCGGGCTTGACCTTGTGATTTTCAGCTATTACCTGGGGCTTGGTTGGTTCTTTCTCGGTTGGTACTTCTAGTTTTTCTGCTTTTGGCTTTCTGATACTCTCCTGCTCAATTCGTTTGTCAGATTCTCTAACCAGTTCCCGAACTTTGGCAAGATGGTCCTGCACTTTAAAGCTCGCGGACTGCTTGGTTGTACGTTCCAGGCGTTCCATGATATCAGCGGAGAGGTTTCTCATCTCTGTGATCAGATTGTCTCTGTGATTTTCAATAGATCGGTAGTTTTGCTCTAGGTCTTTGGTGGCCTCCTGCATCTCTGTTATGAGTTCTTTAGCTTGCATCTCAGCCTTTTCAATAATCGACTTGGCCTTGGACTTGGATTCTGACATGAGCGCCTCTGCATTCATTTGTGTCTCTCTCAAGTGCAATTCCGCAGCCTTATTGGCCTGGTCCACGAGATTAGCTCCGGTATCTTCTGCTGTCTTGAGGGTCTTGAAAAGCGAATTCTCCACCTCTCGAAGCTTAGCCACTTCTTTTTCTGCTTGGTCTAGTTTGATCCTGCACTCTTTGTTTTCGTCAAGCACACGCTCCCACTCATTGGAGAGTGATACCAAAAATGCATTGACCTCATCTTTATCGTAACCTCTTAGTTTTTTCTCAAAATCCTTTTGTCTTATCTCTAAAGGAGTGATTTTCATCTGCTATGTATTAATATCCCACACTGATATAGTCCTGTCATCGCTACAAGATACGAGCCAGTTTTGATGCTTCATCCACAAAAGTCTATTGACGGAGGTCCCATGCCCTGCATGTCTAGCCCTATCTATTACTTTCAACAACTTAAAGCTTGAGGCATCCCAAACTTTTATGGACTTGTCCATGCTACAAGTTACAAAATGTTCGCCATTCGGACTGAAATCGATATGATTGATGGCATACATATGAGCGACAATACTATCAACAAGGCCGTATTGCGTAGTTTCCCAAATCTTGACATGAGCATCCCTGCTTCCACTAAGAAGCAACTTACCATTAGGATGCATTTTTAGTGCAAAAACCGATATCTTGTGAGCATCCAACTCCTTGATCAACTCAAAACTTTCAAGGTCAAAAATGCGGATATGATTATCGCTATAACCCACTGCAAATTGATTTTGATTGGGGAGTACTTCGATCGTACGCGCACTCTTGTCAGAATGATGTAGCCTTTTGATTATCTGTAGATCCTCATGTACGACCAATACCTCTCCACTGCCAGTAGCAACCAAAATCTTGTCATGATGATGTTTGATGTCGAAAATAGCAGATGTAGTTAACTGTAGCGATCCCGTTTCTTTTTTGGATTCCACATCGATCAAGTGAATCCCGCTGAAATTTTGACCTAAGATCAGTCGACCTTTCTGCACTATGTAGCAAAGGCTGTAAATAGAAGATGGTATCTTGGCGATAAGTTGCCCATCCTCAGGATCGGATAGATCCCATTCAACAACCATACCGTCGGCACCAGCGGAAAAAAAACGTCGGTCATCCCTGGCTGCCAAAGTGTAAAGGCAATCAGTGTGCCCCTTAATTGTTTTCACTTTTTCGACCAGAACTTTGGACATACTTCGTATTTTCCAGCGCAAAATTATTACAATTGTTGCCAATAAGATCAAAATGCCGTTGTTATTATCAAAACGAATCAATCCTTACGCGGCATATGCAGTTTGGAAAATCTCCGAGACACCCGATCGGCTGGTAGAGATGATCACACCTCCTGGTGATAACGTGCACCCTCACAAGCGCTCAGAATGGATGGTCACCAGGATTATGGTGAAATATCTCTGCGAGACATTTGATATCCCTTTCCTAGGACTTGATAAAGATGAGTATGGCAAACCCTTACTGGCAAATACTCAAGCAGAAGTAAGTATCTCTCACTCTTTCC
>JAHCMJ010000199.1 GCA_019192485.1 Cyclobacteriaceae bacterium HetDA_MAG_MS6
CCTGCATGTTTCTGATCATAAAAAGTCTTAGTCGTAAGTTCTTAATCTGACCAATGATCACCCCTTTTTCGGGATCGGTGATATATTTTCCGTGCAATTGACGTATCATGGAAGCTATCGCCAAAAAACGGTTGGTATACGCCAGAAGCAACAAGGAGATAGCCGGGAAGAGTAGAGCCGGCGTGGTCAATGATAGTTCCATTCAGGTCAGTTTCCTGTTTTGCTTGTGCCTGTCTCCATCTCTTGTCGTTTTCTTCTCTATATTTTTTTTGAATGCCTGTGTCAAGTCCACACCCGTTTGGTTAGCCAGACAAATGAGCACCCAAAGCACATCAGCCATCTCATCTCCGAGATCATGGTTTTTGTCTGATTCTTTGAAGGATTGCTCGCCGTACTTCCTGGCCATAATACGGGCCAACTCCCCAACTTCCTCAGTCAATATCGTCATGTTTGTCAACTCATTGAAATAACGAACACCGATAGTTTTAATCCAGTTATCTACTTGATCTTGAGCCTCGCTTAAAGTCATATAACCTAATTGGCTTCCAGGTTTTCATTGAGGTGCAATACTTCGAACCCTTCCGTTTCGAGCTTGTTAAAAAAGAATTCGAAGCGTTGCTTTTCACTTTCAGTCAGAGAATCCATGTCTGGTTCAAACTCTGAGAAATCTTCATGTGGGAAACGCTGCCCGCGTTTGTAGTGATCTTCCCAAAACAAGGTTTCTACTATTTTACCATCTCGGTAATAAAACTTGTATTCTGCCGCCAGGAGCTCATCACGATAGTTCATCAGGTGTCCTGCGAAAATGGTCTTGTGATTGTCGAAATAAAAGTAGTCGTCTCGCTCATAATGGGGAGTATTCAAGATACTTACCATCTTGACCAGGTAGTCGTCCATGTAGTATCCCCGAATCTTGAATACAGAGTCTCCATTATGAAAGTCGTCCTCAACGATCCTGACCCTATGGTTGGCGTCTATGGCGTCAATTTTTTTGTTGATGACTTTAACAAGCACACGGTTTTCTTTTTTGATCTCTGAGCCGCAACCAAAGACGAATAGCAAAAGAAGACAAGGAATTAGTTTATCATTCATAGGTTGATGATTTATCCGTGACTGCTACCAGCAGTCAAATAATATGCGTTTAACTCCTAGCAGAAATCTGGTTAATGATCTTAAAAATAGCGATAATCCTCATAAGTTATGAACAAACAGGAGTGTAATGCTTTTCATCCACCAGAGACGGTTATTTGTCTCTTGAATGATCTTGAATCCAATTGAATGTAACCCATGAGTCCCATATGCAGTTTAAAATCAAAAAATATGACTTATGAATAAACTTAATTTAACAGCAATCGCTTTGATTATTTTGGTGGCTACTGCGTCTCAGGTAATGGCTCAAAATGGTAAGAGTAAGCGACCAAGCCCCCCTGCTCAGGTATCAGCATCCGTAGATGGGACGACCGTCACCGTTGATTACAGTCGGCCATCGGTAAAAGGCCGAACCATCTTTGGAGATTTGGTTCCTTTTAGCAAAGTATGGAGAACAGGTGCAAACGAGTCATCATGGATAGAAGTATCTTCTGATGTCAAGATCGAAGGTCAGAAACTCGCCAAAGGAAAATACGGACTATTTACCATCCCTGGGAAGGATGAGTGGACCATTATTTTTAACTCCGTCAGCAATAAATGGGGAGCTTACAGTTACGATGACTCCAAAGATGTTTTGAGAGTAAAAGTAAAGCCTGAGTCTGCGGACTTCACAGAGCAGTTTACTGTAAGTGCAGATGACAATGGTGCGGTAACTTTGTCCTGGGAAAAGACCTTGGTAACATTCAATATTTCAAAGTAGAAATGCGAGAGGGTCCAGAAGCTGTGAAAAGGAGTGAGCGCCTTCTTATTCCCATCAGAAAACACTTTTAGGACCCTCTTTTTTGAGTTTGATTGGATTATAGGACGTTGAGTACTTGCTCCTTGATTTTTTCAAGCTCTTCCTTCATCTTGACCACGCATCTCTGCATAACAGCATGATTGGCTTTGGATCCTATTGTATTGATCTCACGGCCTAGCTCCTGAGCTAAGAAGCTGAGTTTCTTACCCCCTGCGTCATCGTCCAGTACGTTTTTGAAATAGTCCAAGTGGCTCCCCAGCCTGACTTTCTCTTCTGTAATGTCAATTTTTTCGAGGTAGTAGATCAGCTCCTGCTCAAACCGATTTTCATCTACACTAGTTTTTTCTCGGATCTCGCTGAGAGCCGACTCCAGTCTAGCTTTTATACTTTCCGCACGCTTAGGATCAATCTGTTCGATCTCGTTGAGTTGATTTTCTATTATGGTCAGGTAGGACCGAAAAAATGACTCCAGCTTCTCACCCTCCTGCACGCGGAACTTCGTGCATTTCTCAACAGCCTCACCAATTACCTCCAAAAATATGGACCAGTCCAACACACTACCCTGATCCTCTTTGGAGATAATGACATTTGGCGAATGTAATGCCAACTTGAAGAGGTCTGAGGTATCAGCGTCCGCCACAGTGGCCAATTTGCTATACTCATTGTAATATTGCTGAAATAGCTTCTGATTAACCTCAATAGGCACTTCCTCATATGATTTTGGAATAAACTCTAAACTGAAGCTCACTTTGCCACGTTTTAGTTCGCGCTCTAACAAAGCTTTCACTTCCAATTCCTTATCACCAAGTTCTCTTGGAAGTTTGATTATAGTGTCGAAAAACTTGCTGTTAAGCGTTTTAATCTCCACTTTCAACGAGTAGTCCTCGGTAACGCGCTCTGCAGCGCCATACCCTGTCATCGATCTTATCATGAGGCTAATTTTAAAAATCCAAGCCTACAGACACTTGCACTCGAGTATCTTTGGCTTCAAAATCACTAATGGGTCTAGCTACATCCACTTTGACGTAGTAACTCATTAGCACTGTTCTTAATCCTGCCCCATAGCTGGCTAACCAAGGGTTCCTAAAATTGGCAATCTCACCTTTGAAAGGAGAGCCCTCTGATTCGTATGTTACGGTGTTTACACTGTTTTCTCGCGTAAACGGTGGCTTACCGGTCCAGGCCGAGCCAATGTCATAAAACCCAATGAGCTGGAAATTTCTAAAAAAGTTAGAACTGATAGGTCCTCTTGTGAAATACCTAAAAATGGGAAACCTAAGTTCGGCATTGAAAAGCATGGCGTTGGTACCAAACAACTCACTGTAGTCGTAGCCTCTCAAGTTTGTCACGAACTCATTGAAAAGAATACCAGAATTATCTCTGCTATTTGAAAATTCGAGAGGGTCTGTCCCTTGATGATTTCTGATCTGTCGGAAAAGCCAATTTGGGACTCCACCCAAAAGATAGCTTTGAGGATTGGCTCCAAAAGAGTGTCCGAAGAAAAAGCGAGTCGCCAGCGTAATCTCGCGATGCACTTTTTGATAGTGACGAAGGTCCACTTTGAGGCTACTAAAAGACTTTTGCTTTTGAGATATGGCCTCCATATGCTTGAATTCTACTTGTCCTCTTGTACCCTGCAAAATATTGAACCCTCGCTCAATAGTATTGTCGAATACAGCCCGGGACGTAACTCCTGTATATGAGACTCTATTGTCTGCCGCTTGATCAGCGCCGGCATTGTTATTGAGGATAGAGTTGAACTGCAGGTTTTTGAAATCGCTAACGCCATAGAATGGGTTAATCTCTAGGCGAAACCAATTGGAAATAGGTAAAGAGGCACCCAATTGAATACTCGTCCAGGCATACCTCTGATTGATTAAATCTTCATTGTCTTCCACTATTTTGAAGATCCTGCCGTCTACTCGGACACTGAGATCCATCCAGTATTTCAGATATTTATATTCGGCAAAAAAATCTCCACTATTCAAGTCATTGATCACCAATGCTCCTCCGGTTAGTTTGTGATTTTCCAACATATCACTGATCTGCGTTTCTAGCAGTATGCCAAAATTTCGAAGTGGATCTATGGCAAAGGAGGTAATCAGATTACTAAAACTAAACCTTGGCTCGTACGGGATCGGACCCAGGATTTGGGACTTGGTTTCGAGCTTTTTATAGTTTGAAAAGAAAGATTCTGGCTGATAATCGCTTACATCCTCCTGCTCAAATCGATAGTTGTCGGTATCAATAAAGCCAGGGTCTAAGCCTTCGTTGTCATCTTCAAATTCGTATTCATCAGGATCAATAAGGTCATTGACAAGGGTATCAATGACCACTAGTGGTTCTTCGGCCTCTTCTCTTGCAGCCTTTTCTTCGGCCCTCGCCACAAATTTGTCAGCCACCATTCTCGCCTGTTGAAATCTCTGCCGAGCGGTCTGTGCCGAGAAAATCTTACGCCGAAAATCAACGTTGTTGTCATAAAAGACCTTATTCACACCTTTGTCCAGCATCAGGAAAGTGATGCCATCTTCATCAAAATGTAGGTCATAGTCGATGATGCTCTTATCGAAGTTGGTAATTTGCGTGAAAGTGGAATCAATGAAGCTGTACTTGAATAAGTTGGTGATCCCCTTCTGATCACTGAGATAGAAGACCTCATATTGATTTTTGGGGATTGGCTTTCTATCAATACTCAAAGTATTGGTCATCCGGAAGTATTCATGCTTAGTAGTATCCAGGTCATATAAGAATAAGTTGAAATTGTCATTGACTTCCCTAATGCTCTGATCTGGAATCTTGAGTGTATCCGCCGGCCGATTAGAGCTGAAAACTACTGCAGCGGTACCTGGGATGAAAACAGGATCAAAGTCATCGTAGGAATCAGAAGTAATCCTGCGCAATGCATTTCTTCTCATGCTTACCAGGAAAATGTCGTTTTGCCCATCAACATCTCCGCTGATTACAGCTAGTCGACCATTTTCATTGAACGAGAAACTCTTGACTTGCTTGAATCTTCTCAGAGGCTTCACCAGCTTCTGGCGGGTCTCTAAATCGTAGGTTGCGATGTAGAGGAATCCTCTCTTATAGTAGACCACTCCTACCTTGGTATCATCTATCCAATCCAGTAAGGGCAAACCGGTATCTACTTTCTGCGCCTGAGTTCGATAACCGCCAGTCATGATTTTCATGTCCTTTCTAGTCTCGCGATCATGCACGTATATATAGTATTTGCCAAGATGATTTTGCGAATACACGATCTTGTCACCACTTGGATTGATTCGTACATTTTTGTACTCAAACTCGTTGTTGTTTTTTTTCGCGACAATATCCTCTTTTCTAGGTTTCACATAGTTTTGCTGCACCTCCTCGTCCATGAGAATATAGTAATTCTGCCAATTGGCTAAGAACTGTTTGTAGTTGACACCGAGCGTACTGGCTATACCGTTTTGTTCACTGCGAATGATTCGTGTCAAATTGAGCACATTTGAAATATTGCTCCGCCCGTATATGAGTGATATATAGTTCCAAATAGACTGGCCCACCACACCGGCCTCATCACCTTCAATCTTGATGAGTTTTTTGACGCGGCGATGGCGCAGATAATCCCGAATATGATCGTCCATCTCCGCACTCCAACCATAAGCCAGATATCTGGCAGCTCCATCTATGAACCACTTTGGTAAGGAAAGCAAATAGGAACTTTGGAAAATCTCTGCCAGGCTTCCGCCAAACATCATATCTTCAATCAGTACTCGTGAAAGTTTGTACACCAGATCCTGACGGAATTCTATCATAGAACCGGGATAAGCTACCTCAAGCTGTAGCTTTATAAAATTAGTCTGTCCTCCTATTGTAAAGACCTCACCACCAATACCAATATTACTTTGTTGAAGATCATGTACAGAGTTATAGATGAAAATCTTAGTTTTTGTATAAGGGGCATAACCCAGGACGTCTGTTAGTCGGTTAAACTCCTCCTCTAAGAAATCAATAGCTTGCTTGGCATAATCCTGCCCACCCACATAATAGTAGACGTCGAAATTGCCGGTACTATAGTAGGTCCACTGAAAGTCTTTGTACTGTATGCGGTTTTGTCCAAACTCATCGGAATAGTATTGTCCATGAGTCCACAAAACAGACATAATCAAAATCGCTCCCAGCCAAAATCCCTTACTACTCATTACTATCTTGATACGTCTACTTCCTTTATAAATTGTTTACCGTTCTTCAGGTTTTCGATGATCTTAGAGACAAAATAAGGAGCCAGCGAAACGCCTTTAGCTCCCAGTCCATTAAAGATACCAACATTTGGCATTTTTTCATGCCATCCTATAAAAGGACGTCTATCAAAGGTCGCTGGCCTGATACCTGCTCTTGTCGTAATGATATTGTAATTGCCGCTATAGATCTTCTTCAATTTAGCCGTTATGGTATTTACTCCTTTTTCTGTTGGGAGGTTGCTTAGATCATTATGATCGTAAGTCGAGCCTACAGTAAAGCCATTGGCTTTCGGTATGACGAAGACACCTCTATTCAGGATGAAGTTGGTATCCAGATCTGCCTCAATACTCATGATTTCACCTTTCACCGGCCTAAACCTCAAGTGTTTCCAATACGGATTATTTTTCACCAAAGTGCCTTCACAAAATATAACCTTGTCAGCATGGATGTCCTTGTAAACCACACTATCACCGTTTACTTTCAACTCGTCATATTGAAACAGCTCACTTTGATAAATCCCTTGCTCGGCCAAAAAGTTTCTTATACTCTCTACCATTAACGGTAAATCCACATAGCCTGAGCGCTTTAACATCAGGCCACCATATTTATCCAAAACTTTCGGTACACCTAATGGTTTTAGCCTTACTTCCTCAATGAAGTATTTGGCCTCATCCATGTGAGATGCTTTTCCTGACCAATCATTTTGCTCCTCCACATTTACAAACGGCCGATAAATAGACTTTGGGAACAAAACCTGGACTCCAAGATCTTGTTGTAAATCACTGTAGAATTCCTCCAAACCAGAAAAAATAGCTTTCCCCATCCAGGTGGTTACCATCTTCCGCCCTGTGATTGGATTATACAGCCCTGCAGCGACCATAGATGAAGTGTGAGCGACAGGTTTGTCAATCACTTTCACTGTAAATCCATTTTTGTGCAGGGTGTATGAAAGTAAGCTGCCGGCTATCCCCTGTCCTACTATTAACAAGTCAACTTTCCTGGTCAATTTAGATTCTCCATTTTTTCTTCAAATTTGCATGAAAATCTTGCGATCCATGCAAATCAAGACATTTGTATTCAATCCATTCTATGAAAACACCTATGTCATCTATGACGAGACCAATGATGCCATCATTATTGATCCAGGTTGCTACGAGAAGTATGAGATTGAGGAGCTTTCTTCCTTTATTGAAGAAAACAACCTTCAGGTAAAAACAATCATAAACACACATTGCCATATTGATCACGTACTTGGCAATCAGGTCATCAAAGAAAGGTATGGAGTTCCCTTACAGATTCCTGTTGGCGAGGTAGAAATACTCCGATCAGTAGAAGTGTACGCTACTCATTGGGGTATAATGAACTATGTCGGTGCGGATTACGATTCACTTATAGCAGAAGAACAAATCATCACGGTAGGTAACCAGGCTTTTCAAACGCTTCTAGTACCTGGCCACTCTCCAGGTCATATCTGCTTATATGCTAAATCTGAAAATGTTTTGATAGGAGGTGATGTCCTGTTTAGAGAAAGTATCGGTCGAACAGATCTGCCAGGTGGCAATCATGAGGAGCTTTTGGACAACATCCAATCTAAAGTATATTCGCTCCCTGATGAAACGACAGTGTATCCCGGACATGGGGATACTACTACTATCGGTTACGAAAAACAGCACAATCCTTTTGTGCGAGCCTAGAGATTGCCGCAGTTAGCTAGATGAAAAAGCACCTCCCAAACATCATTACTTGCCTCAACCTCGCCACTGGGTGCCTTGGCATCGTGCACGTATTTACCAAGGACCACGACTACGCATTAGTCTACGTCTTGTTAGCTGCTTTTTTTGACCTCTTCGACGGTATGGCGGCCAGATTGCTCAAAGTGCAGGGTGAGTTTGGCAAACAAATAGACTCTCTTGCGGATATGATATCTTTTGGGGCGCTACCTGGACTCTACCTATTTGCGCACATTAGCGAAACCTCAACCGTGGAATGGCTGGCCTATAGCGCTATATTGGTTATCGTATTTTCGGGTCTACGTTTAGCAAAATTCAACATTGACAAAACACAATCTGATAAGTTTTATGGATTGCCTACACCGGCAAATGCCATTATGCTCACTTCTATTGCGATGACGCCTGCTAACTTGTTTCAGTGGCCTTACACATATTTGGTTGTTGTGACTGCCAGCTGCGCTATACTGGTCTCCAGGGTTGAAATGATCGCATTAAAGTTTAAACACCTGAAGTGGAAAGGCAACGAACTGAGGTTTCTATTAGTGGCTTGTATTGTCGTGGTACTAGCAATATTGGGCGGAAAAGGACTGGTATACGTCATTCCTATGTATATTTTGATTTCAATTGCAGGAAATCTTTTCCCGTCTAGGGATGTTTAACAACCATGATACTTTATCACCAGGTAAATCGTTAGAAAAACTATGTGGAAA
>JAHCMJ010000200.1 GCA_019192485.1 Cyclobacteriaceae bacterium HetDA_MAG_MS6
TAATGAATCGAGTGCCTTGAAAGACCTGTGAGGGAATTTGATCTGAACGGACGCGAAAAAGGGCTGACCAGTGGTGCGTTGGCTCCAATCAGTCCCCTCAAATGGTTTTTCAACTTTGAAGTTGAAGTCCGTTTTCCCCTTCTTGCTTTCCGGATGTCCATATCCATTACAGGTAAAGTACCCTGCTTGTTGAAAGTACTTGGTAATGACCGGAAGACTGTCCGGGAGACTGTATCGGTTATTGGTTCGGTGCTGATGTGTGCCTGTAGTGGTTTGATAAGCTCCTGTGTAGAATGCCGAACGGCTAGGTGAGCAAACCGGGCTGGTGGCAAAGGCGTTGGTGAATAGGATGCCCTCTCTGGCAAGCCGTTGCATGTTTGGAGTAGATACCTCGGGAGTATTGAATATTTCCGCATCCTGGCTGTAGTCATCAGCTATGATCCAGACGATGTTCAACCGGGAATCCGTCTTCTTGGTAGGGTTACAGCCCAGTAATGTCGGTAGAGACAAGCAAAGCAGAAACCATATTTTGAAAGGACTGGTAAGTGTCGTTTTTATAGTGATCATCATCTATATGTATTTCTTGATCGCCTCAAACACGATATCCATGGCTTCTACTGGTGCTTCCACATTACCTGGAAAATAATAGTAACCAAGTATGTCCGGTTTTCGTGAGAGTACTTTTTCCATGGCAGATTCTAATCTTGAATGCTGATTTTTATCTAACCCGGTATGATTGATGGCAACTAGTTGACCTAATGGAAATTCCTTAACTGGGCTATTCATAGCTTGGTCAAGCAAACTACTAGCTTGCCTGACATCGATGTGCCAGCCAAAAAAGTCCAGTCCCTCAACGTTTTGAAAAGCCTTCGTCTCACTGGGCTTTGCACCAGGGTGATTCAACCATCCGATTACTTTTTTTCCATAATTATCATTTATCCGATTGTGAAATTCCTGAAACACGGATTGACAGAAGGAAAGATGTTTCTGGGAATCAGGTTTTGATGATTGCCGTTGCAAGGCAAGAGAGGAGTAATCCATCGGAAGCCAGGGCTCGTACCACATTAACCCTTCGAATCCCCACATTTCAAAGGTTTTGTCCAGGTTTTTACTAATTTCCTTTTGCGTTTTTTCATGATAAAGACTACTAACCGGTCCCAGTTCGGTTAGGAATACTTCACCTTTTTTGTCGATCAATTGGGTCTCCGGTCTTTTCAAGGTAAACACACTAGGATAATGCTGGACTCCACCAAACATGCCAAACCATCTTTCGGTAGCAAGTAGAGGACTCATTCCCACTCTGAGAATCTCGTTAACCGTCAGGTCTATATTTTCTTTGGCTGCACGATAATCTTGCTCGAGTACATTTAGGGTAACAAATGTGGCGCCACTATCTTTTATTCTCCGGATATCCTCTCTGATTTGAGACGGGACTATTGTGTACCCAAACTTTCCGAAGTAAAAACAGTTTATCTGCATGTCAGATGTATTTTTTTACGTAGTCGGCGATCAATTTCATTGAAGCATCCGGGTCTTCGCAGCTTCTTGGGTAATAGTAATAGGCAAATTGATCAACACTTTCAATGATTTCATCCAACCGCTTTTCGACAACATGATGATGGGAAACCTTCATACTGAAGTTTTCGATGAGTACCATACTCTTCAGATTCTTCTCACGAGCTACTCTTACGTATCTCATTGCGGATTTCTCTTCTCCTAAAATGTATTTCTTTGTGGAAGTAATTCCTTCACCGTCTTTCTTAGCATAAGGCCTTCCATCAGCCCCAAAATAGTCCAGATGTCGGATTTCAGATGCGGCTTCTATCCAGCTGTCTGAAAGATAGGGATAGGCAAAAAAACTGATGGTCTTATCTGGATAGTTGCGATGGATATGGTCATTCAGACGGGAGATGTATCTACAGTAATTGACCTCATGTTCCTGTACCGTGCCATTCTCGCCTAGCGATTCGATTGCCTCCATTGAATAATCCATGAGATATGCTTTGGGTTCGTCCCAAATGATACCGGCAAGATCCCATGTTTGAAAGGCCTTGTCTATTGATGAAATGAAAAAGTCAAATACCTCGGGATAGTAGATGCTGCATATAGGTCCTGAACTATGGAAATGTGGCTTTCCTCTTTTATCCAGACTCCAGGTATGAGGATTTAAGGCCGCAAAAATGCTTGGCAATTTCGGTGCACCAGCAAAAACGCCTGCCCAGCGAGATGTGACAAAAAAAACTTTGAGATTTCGTTTGGCTGCTTCCGAACAGATCAATTCTATGTTGCGGTAGGCATGCAAAAAATCCTGCTCGCTGATCGCTATGGTCAATGCGTTAGATCCATGGTCTGCCATCCATTGCATGTCCTGCGCCACATGCCGAGGTACCATAGAAAAGGTGTTGGCTCTGTAATAGATGTTATTGATTAGAGAGGGTTTCTTACCCCCTTTTTGAGGGAATGAACAGGAGGGAAGATTTAACATAGATGCGCCAAGCGAAGCGGCCAGTGTTGTTTTGGCGAAATCTCTTCTTTTCATTTGACTCGTTTTTGCCAGCTGGTGAAGGCTGTGTGCATTTCGTCAACCAGATCGGGACGTATCTTTGCCAGATTGTTCGTTTCTCCCGGGTCCTTATCCAAGTCGTACAACTCCCAGGATTCACTATTTTCCAAAACTATTTTCCAGTCGCCCCTCCTCATGGCCATTCCATCCTGCCATTCCCAAAACAGGTCTCTCTCTTTGGGTATAGAAATCCCTCCACCCTCTAAACCCAATGCCAGGCCTTCATACGGTAGTATCGGTTTGGTAGGTTCACTACGATACTCTGCTCCAGCAACTTGCAAAACGGTCGGTAAAACATCAATGAAGTGGCCAAAATGCTCTTTTTCGATATATCCGGCATTTTCAAGTCCGGACCAGTGAATGATGGCTGGGGTCTTGATTCCTCCTTCATAACTATAGTTCTTGTAATAGCGCAATGGTGTGTTACTGACATTGGCCCAGTTTCTGCCCAATGATGTCCATCGGCCCACCGTGCCAATTTCTCCTGTTCCTTCAATTTCCACTACTTCGGAAGAACTGCCATTATCCGATAAAAAAATGATTAAGGTGTTTTCGAATTTTTTATGGTCTTTCAGCTTGCTGATGACACGGCCGATATTCTGATCCATCCGATCCACCATAGCCGCATAAACAGCCATTTTTAAGTCCTCCTCGTCTTGTTTTTCAGGAGAAAGGCCATCCCAGGCATCAAATGTCGGATCTGATAATATGAAATCAGGATCAATCAAACCCAAGTCTTTTTGCTTCTGAAACCTTGCTTGTCGGATCATTTTGTATCCTTGTCGATACTTACCTCGGTATTTGGCGATATCCTCAGGCCAGGCCATTAGCGGATCATGAGGAGCGGTGTAAGACAGATATAGGAAAAAAGGATTCGGGTCATTCTCCATTTGATCAATCCATCTGATAGCGGCGTCAGTAAAAACATCAGTAGTGTAAAAATCTTTGCTTTCAGGAGTATAAGGCTCATGGATCTGATCGCCCACTACCCATTTACGTATCCTTTTCTGAGCGGGCTCCGGTTCTCCTGGCCTCTGCTCTCCCGGGTTAAAGTGATTGCAAGCTCCCGCGAATAGTCCATAGTAGTCATCAAAGCCAAGGTCTTCAGGATGATCGACCCCATGGTGTTTACCGCTCCAGAAAGTTTTATAGCCAGCTTTCTGTAGTAATGAGCCTATGGTAGTACTATTGATCCAGGGCTTTTTCCAGGTCCTGCCAGCTCCAACCTGCTGAGCGTACAATCCTGTCAGTAGTGCAGCTCGAGAAGGAAAGCACTTTGAAGTATTGTAAAATTGGGTTAATCGAACACCATTGTACCCTAAACTATCCAGGTTTGGTGTTGAAATCTCACCACCGTAGCAACCCAGATCTGACCATCCCAGATCATCTGCAAGTATTAGAATGATGTTGGGTTTAGGATTCTCTTTTGCTTTCCGTGAACATCCCCAAAAACCTATTAGAATAAGAGATATAAAAAAGATGTGCCTGATAAGTTTCAATTGAGTAGAGTGTTGTTTAATAAAGACGTTAAAATCGAATAAGATACCTTATTCAAAACAAATAGAATAACCAACTTCATGTCAATGACTTAAACTCTGTTGGGGTCTAGATCACCGACCTCGTTGTTGAGTTTTTCGACGCAGCGGAAATGTTATGGTTATCTTTAGTCTAAAGTTACGCACCCGAATATGAAAACTTATTTCTACCTGTTTTTCACCTTGTTGGTAGCCTGCAAAACGAGTACCGCCCCTACCTCCTCTGCTAAGACTACTATTGACAGCAGCTCAAGTTTTGATAATGACCTGCAAACCATCACCATTGATGCTTTTACTTCTGGCATGGCTAAGTATTCTGGTTATTTCCCTTTTTATCATGATCACTTATCAGGCAGGATCTATTTGGAAGTAGATAAAATCAATTCGGAGTTTTTATATGTAAATGCACTGACAGCAGGTGTGGGATCTAATGATATTGGGCTAGATCGGGGTCAACTCGGAAGAGAACGTATCTTGAAGTTTGTGCAACACGGGCCGAAATTGTTGTTGATCCAGCCCAATTATGACTACCGAGCAGTCAGTAATAATCAGGATGAAGTAAACTCGGTATCGGAAGCTTTTGCGTCTTCGGTACTAGCAGCATTTGACGTACTGGTCAAAGAAGACTGGAGTGTTTTAATTGATCTTACCGACTTCATCATTCGGGATTCACACCGTATTTCACAACGATTGACACAAACCAACCAGGGTTCGTACAAGCTAGACAGGTCCCGATCGGTCCTTTATATGGAAAACACTCGCAATTTTCCTCAGAATACGGAATTTGAAGCGCTGCTCACTTTTGACGGGGAGCCCAAAGGAGATTGGATCAAGTCCGTAGTGCCAAGTCCTGAGGCATTATCCGTACGGGTACATCATTCCTTTATCGAACTCCCGGATTCTGGTTATCAGCCCAGAGAGTTTGATCCACGGTCGGGTTTTATTCATATAGCCTACCAGGATTATGCCACTCCCATTGACCAACCTTTGACAAAACGTTTCATTTTAAGGCATAGACTGCAAAAGGAAAATCCAGGTGAATCGGTCAGTAAAGCCATAGAACCCATCGTCTACTACTTGGATCGAGGAGCACCTGAACCCATTCGTTCGGCTTTGATGGATGGTGCCAGGTGGTGGAATGAAGCGTTTGAAGCTGCTGGCTTTCAAGATGCCTTTAAAGTAGAGCTCCTGCCGGAAGGTGTTCACCCACTAGATGTCCGTTACAATGTTATTCAATGGGTGCACCGATCAACAAGGGGTTGGTCCTACGGCACTTCTGTGATAGACCCACGAACTGGAGAAATCCTGAAAGGACATGTCAGTCTGGGTTCGTTACGAGTAAGGCAAGATTTTTTGATTGCAGAAGGTCTGCTGAACCCTTATGACGGCGGCAAAAGAAATGATACGATGAAAGAAATGGCTCTTGCCAGACTCAGGCAATTAGCGGCCCATGAGGTGGGGCATACCATTGGGTTGGTACATAATTATGCCGCAAGTTTCAATGACCGCGCTTCGGTCATGGACTACCCACATCCATATGTCCAGCTTGACAACGAAGGTAAAATTGACCTTTCTGATGCCTATGAAGTCGGAATTGGCGAGTGGGACAAGGTAGCCATTCAATACGGATATAGCGAGTTTGAGTCTGATCAGGAGAGCGCATCGCTGAATGAGATCCTGTCCAACGCGCACGAAAAAGGACTTTTGTACATTACCGATAGAGATGCCAGGGATCCTGCCGGTGCTCACCCGGTCGCGCACCTATGGGACAATGGCAGAGATGCAGCGGCAGAACTCAATCGGATGATGAGAATCAGACGGAAGGTGCTAAATAGTTTTTCTGAAAAAAGCATCCCCGCGGGTACTCCATATTCCTCCATCGAAGAAACTTTGGTACCTGTCTACCTCTTTCATCGCTACCAGGTGGATGCGGCCAGTAAAGTATTAGGAGGGCTGAATTATACCTATGCTGTCAAAGGAGATGGACAGGAAGTTACTTCGCTACTTGATCCTGAGTTGCAGAAAAAAGCACTTTCGGCTCTATTAAATACGCTTTCACCTGCGCAACTTGGTCTGTCGGAAAGCTTGTTGGCCAAAATCCCTCCAAAAGCCCACGGATATGCTCGCAGCCGTGAAACATTCGGATCCAAAACCGGACCGGCTTTTGATTACTACGCTGCAATCGAGACTGCAAGTGATATTACGCTTTTCTATCTTCTTCACGCAGAAAGAGCCAATCGATTAGTGACGCTAAAGACACGAGAAAAAACACAGCCGGGCATCCATTATGTACTAGATGAAGTAATCAGACAGACCTGGAAAACTCCTGAAAAGAATCGACACTTGAGACGAGTAAGTCATATCATTCAAAACCGTGTATTGGAACATCTTTTCCAGCTCGGCTCCAATGAAGATGCCTATAGCGATGTAAAAGCAGCTGTTTTTCTCAAGCTAAAGGACCTGGAGTCTTACGCAAAAAGTCAGTCGCTTAGTAAAAATGAGTTTGACAAAGCACACTACCAACTGGCTTCCGAAAAGATAAATACCTATCTGAAAAACCCAAAGGCGCACAAGAGCGGCCAAAAAGCTAAGGCACCCGATGGCTCTCCTATTGGGAGTGGTGAGCTATTTCAGATGGGTTGTTTTCGTTAATGGGAAGAGCTTTGCTCATGAACAATTGTTTGAAATGTTTCGTGTTGATCCTGTATTTGTCGGGGTGTATAATCAGGCAATCGGACTCTCCAAAATCCTTCGAGCAAGCTGAGCAAACCACTCTTAGATCCCTCGATGTTCTAGAGCAATATGTCGGCTCAGCATATTCGAATAAGGCCAGGCAATTTTTTCTTGTAACCCAGGGAGATACGTCTCGATTTCGTCCGGTGATCACCATGAATAAGAATGGACGAATTTCATTATACCTGAATCTCCCTTATCAGCAACCGCTTGCCTACGATCAAGTCAACGAGGAACTTCAAATGATCCTGCCACTGACCAACGAGCACTTTTCGATGGATTCTTTACGAAGCATCTCCATTGGCCGACTTGCTCAAACTGGTGATCTGGCGGTTGCCATTACGTCTGAATACTTGAGCCAAGAGGGAGTACCAGGCCCTATTACTACTTCAAAATATTCTGAAGTTGAGGCGTTTTTATTAGAATCTTCATTAACCCAGGATTTCAATGCTTTGCTTTCACCATACTCTTTACAGGTCGTCAGCATCGAAATTGAAAAAGTTTTTTTCGTTTCCCAGGAAAATTTTTTGAAGCTGAGCACTGTCATCGAAAGTCAGAAGATACCTGATCAAATCCTCGATTGCATCGTTTGGGTGAAAGTAGAGCTGAGGGACTAAGTCTTCCAAAAAAGTTTTTTCTTGGTAAAAAAGCCAATGAGAAGTGCTAGCAATACCGTATAGGCAAGTGCCTTTATCATGCCCGTCCACGGATCATCAGTCCAATGGTTGATCCATTTTTCAAGTCCCGTGATGGCCAGGATTGGCCAAATGAAATTGGCAAATGCTACATAGGCTATCATCGGGTTTTTACCATTCGCCACCAGTAATTGATAAAACCTTGAAGATTTCCACCATTTTTCCATGCTGACCAATACCAGCAAAAGGAATATGCTTAACCCTGCAGTAACCAGAAAATAACTCAATGTGGCAGGGTCTTTTTTAATCCCCCCGTCCAGTGGTTCCGCCAGATAGCCAAGTACCCAAAATAAGATACCATACAAAAGCAATTGATAGAAGTGACTTTGGCGACGAAAACGAAAAACTACAAATAGCAATATAGACGAAGCCCCAAAAGAGAGCCAGATCCATCTAGACTGCAAACCTACTAGCGTCATGCAACAGATCAATAACAGATGAGTCGCCAGAAACCATTGATTTCTTGTCTCTGACTTTGAGGTTTCAGGGTTTAATCGCTGTAACCACTCCCCGACCATAACCCCAGGTAAGGCTAAGAGCAGATACTCGAGGTATTCAAATTGATATAGCCATGGAAGTGGAGAGAATCCGTAAATCTTCGTCAAAAACTCTATATCGTCTTTCGAAAGGCTGAAGCCAACGAGTATTAACAATACCAACCATCTCCATGCCGGTTTTGATCGGGTCAACCACCAAAGGATGGCAGTAAAAAAATACACATTGGTCAAGATCAAAAGGATGATATCACTTCTGTACAATGAAAAATCCTCTTCTTGAAAAGAAACATTGAAAACAAAAACCGCAGCCCCCGTTGCAGAAAGAAGCTTGATCAACCAGATCAGCCATGGCGGTTGGTTTTTGGGCAGCTTCCCATAAATCCCAAACAATAACACAAAGCCAATCAAAGCAAGTAACCAAGCATTCGTGTCCGGCGATGCCATGATCTGATGAGGCCGAAAATGCTGCAGCAGAATGGCAAATGAAGCC
>JAHCMJ010000003.1 GCA_019192485.1 Cyclobacteriaceae bacterium HetDA_MAG_MS6
ATTTGGCCGCCGCAACCATCTTCATTGCTTTCGTGATCTGCTGTGTGGAGGTCACCGAAGCAATACGCGCTTTTACTTCTTTAAGGTTTGCCATTTGCCTGCGTAGGTTTTAAGCGAATCTTCCGGCCAAGTCCTTAGCCACTTCTTCAATCTTCGAGGTTACCTCTTCAGTCAGTTTACCCGCTTTGAGTTGCTTGAGTACATCCTCGTGTTGGGTAGACATAACCGTAGCAAACTCTTCTTCAAACTCTTTCACTTTGCTTTCGGAAACCTTATCCAAGAATCCTTTAGTGGAAGCATAAATAATGGCCACTTGTCGCTCTACCGGCTCCGGAGAATACTGAGCTTGCTTGAGGATTTCCTGGTTTCTTCTTCCTCTATCAATCGTTCTCTTGGTTGCAGCATCAAGATCGGAGCCAAACTTGGAAAATGCCTCAAGTTCGCGGAATTGTGCTTGGTCCAATTTCAATGTACCCGCCACTTTTTTCATAGACTTGATCTGAGCTGCTCCACCCACACGAGATACTGAGATACCTACGTTAATTGCAGGACGGATACCAGAGTTGAACAGATTTGTCTCAAGGAATATCTGACCGTCGGTAATAGAGATCACATTTGTAGGGATATATGCCGATACATCTCCTGCCTGAGTCTCAATAATCGGAAGTGCCGTTAATGATCCTCCACCTTTGACTTTATCCTTTAGGGTATCAGGTAGATCATTCATCTGCGCTGCTATCTCATCATTGTCAATGATCTTGGCGGCACGCTCAAGAAGTCTAGAGTGTAGGTAGAATACATCTCCCGGATATGCCTCTCGTCCTGGAGGTCGTCTTAGGAGCAAGGAAACCTCTCGATAAGAAACAGCTTGCTTGGAAAGATCATCGTATACAACCAATGCCGGACGTCCGGTATCTCTAAAAAATTCACCTATTGCTGCTCCAGTAAATGGTGCAAAGAATTGCATGGGAGCTGGATCAGAGGCGGATGAGCTCACAATCACTGTATACGGTAGGGCTCCTGCCTTTTCCAAAGTCGCTACAATACCTGCAACTGTAGAAGCCTTCTGACCGACTGCCACATAGATGCAGTAAACAGGATTTCCAGCATCGTAAAATTCTTTCTGGTTGATGATGGTGTCAATCGCTACTGCAGTTTTTCCAGTTTGTCGATCACCAATAATCAATTCGCGCTGGCCACGGCCGACAGGAATCATTGAGTCAATCGCCTTGATGCCAGTTTGCAGTGGCTCATTTACCGGTTGACGATAGATTACACCAGGAGCTTTGCGCTCAATCGGCATTTCAAACAATTCACCCTCCAGTGGTCCTTTGCCATCAATAGGGGTACCTAAGGTATCCACCACACGACCGCACATGCCATCACCTACTTTGACGGATCCAATTTTACCAGTTCTCTTGACCGTATCGCCTTCTTTGACATCGCTTGAGTCTCCCAACAATACTGCTCCGACATTGTCCTCTTCCAGGTTAAGTACCAATGCATTCAGCCCATTTTCAAACTCTAAAAGCTCTCCTGCCTGTGCATTAGATAGTCCGTAAATCCTAGCCACACCATCACCTACCTGTAGTACCGTGCCTACTTCCTCAAGTTCTGCTTCTGACTTGTAGCTGGAGAGCTGCTCTCTCAAAATCGCCGAAACCTCGTCTGGTCTAACGTCTGCCATAGTATTATAATTTACTCCTTACGTAAAGGGATATTATGAATTATTTTCTTTTTGAAATTTCAATTTTATATCTCTGATAGAGCCACTGATACTCTCGTCAATCTGACGGTCATCTAGCTGGAGGGTATATCCTCCTATAATATTTTCATCTACCTGCTCTTTGAGCACTGGTTTCTTACCAGTAACGTCTTTCACAAGTTTTTCGAAGGATTTTCTGAGGCTGGCATCTAAGGCAAAAGTGGTGGTAACAGTCGCTTGTTGAAATCCCATCTTTTCATTGTACAACCGAACAAACTCCGTAGCTACCTCAGGAAGGACTGACTCCCTGTTTTTGCGAGAAATCAAGTCAAAGACACTCATCGTCAACTCATTGACTTTCCCTTTAAAAACTGCCTTTAACACCTCTGCCTTCTTCAAATGAGCAATAATGGGACTCTTGAGCAATAGTAAAAAATCGCGATTCGATGTGCAGATACTGGAAAACAACTCCATATCTGCCTTGACTCCATCAAGTACTTTCTTCTCTTCTGCAAGCTCTAGCAAAGGCCTGGCGTATCTCGTCGCGATCCTACCGGTAGACATCGTTAGTTTACTTTTATTTCTTTTAGGAATTTATCCACCAAACCCTTCTGGGCCTTATCGTCAGACAGTTTCTCTCGGATCAGTTTTTCAGCGATATCCAGAGACAATGTAGCTACCAAGTCCTTTACCTCGGCTAAAGCGGCTTTCTTTTCATTCTCGATACTCACTTTGGCATCAGCTATCATTTTCTCGGTGATGCTAGATGTTTCATTCTTGGCGTCTTCCTTGATCTGATTAGCTACTGTCATCGCTTCCTTCAGCATCTGGTCTCTCTCGACTCTGGCCTCCTGCAGTAAGTACTCATTGTCGGCTTTCATCTGGGCCATCTCTTCCTTGGCAATGTCAGCTGCCTTTAACGAGTCTTCTATCATTCCCTCCCTTGCACGCAATGCACTGGCGATAGGCTTCCAAACGAAAGTCGCCAACACAAAGAAGACAATAAGGAATACTACCAACTGCCAGAAAATAAGGCCAATACCAGGTGTTAATAATTCCATTTTATACTATTGAAGTTTTGAATCAAATTGAAAGAGCTTGCCAGACCAAATGTCAATTGCAAGCTCTTGAGAAGGTCATTATCCTTTCAGTGAGATCAAGAAACACACAACCACACCAAAAAGCGCAATAACTTCGATTAGCGCAGCGATTACAAGCATTGCTGTCTGCACTCTACCAGCAGCTTCTGGCTGACGCGCCATAGCTTCCATAGCAGAACCTCCGATACGACCGATACCTAGTCCAGCACCTATTGCAACCAAACCAGAACCGATACCAGCACCCATAATTGCCAGGCTCATGTCCATTAAAATTGATAGTAACATAATTATTTATCTAAATATAAAATTGAACATTCAAAGATCTAATGATGCTCTTCTACTGCCATGCCAATATATAGCGAAGAAAACATCGTAAATACATATGCCTGTATAGTCGCTACCAACAACTCAATGAAGTTGATAAATGTAACCACCAGGGTAGATCCAATCCCTACTAGGTAAGAATGGAAAATAAATGTCAGACTCAGTAAGCTTAATATCACAATGTGACCGGCAGTGATCGCAACAAACAACCTGATCATCAGCGAAATCGGCTTTGTAAATATGCCGATAATTTCAACCGGGACAATGATCGGCTTCAACGCAAACGGCACACCTGGTGTATTGAAGATATGCCCCCAGTAGTTTTTGTTGCCACTGAATGTCGTGATGACCAAAGTTAACAGGGCCAGCACTAGCGTTACTGCAATATTTCCGGTCAAGTTTGCAGCCCCGGGCAATAATCCAAGCAGGTTACCAAACCATATAAAGAAAAACAGAGTGAGCATATACGGAAGGTAACGCTCATACTTGGGTCCGATATTAGGCTTGACGATCTCATCCCTTACAAAAATGATAATTGGCTCAAAAAAAGACTGAATGCCTTTTGGTGCCTTGCCCACATTCTTCTTGTAACCTCGTGCAACTGCAAAGAATATCAGCAGTAGTAAACCAGCATCTATAAATAGAAACAAAACGTTTTTAGTAATAGAGAAATCCAATACATGATCTCCACTTGCAAGCGTTATGTGATCATGATCCATGACATATCCATTATAGGGTATAGCATTGTGATCTGCGTCAAAGAAATTAGCGGATGAGAATGACTCGATACCTTTTTCTTCGGAGTAGATGATCACCGGCAGATAAACATTCATTCCATGCCATATCTCCCATACGTGCGAATCCATGATATGGTGATTGATCATTTCACCTGGATTGAACTCTTCACTATCATCACTTGCTACCGATTCAACTGTGACCGCAGATGCTATTGCAAAAACCAGTAAAACTTTGATTTTCAAGTGCTTGGAAAGCTGACTCAAGAGTGATTTTATCATGTTGATTGGTTCCATCCTCAATTCGGCCGCAAATTAGCTAATACGACAGTCAATTCAAATATTAAATAAGACAAATAAACAGCCATAAACTGGATCACTAGTGGGACAGGATCTTCCAGGCCTACGACGAAAAAAATCATTAAAAACAATATGCCACTAACAAATCGCAAGACTACAGAACCCAGGGCGTAGATTGGAAATCTACTGCGGTCTCTTTCTCCTTCCGAAAGCATCCACGATATTCCAATCGACTGCAAAAAAAAGAATCCTATTAACCATGGAAAATACTGATGGAACTGCCACGGCAGGAAGCTATCAATCGAATAAAGCAAGACAAATACCCCTGTGAGTCCGAGCGATAATAATAGGTATTTTCTCATGAAGACAGCCTCTTAATCAGGTAGTAGATGGTGCCTACTACAGCCAGAAGTGCTCCCAGGATAATCATCCAAGGTATCTCAAACTCAAAATACTCATCCAGCTTGTATCCTGCCCAAACCATCAACAGGTTGTAGGCGACGAGCTCAAAGGCAATTCCACTATGTTTTAGATAGTCTGGTCCGGACTTAGGACTGGGCTTTGAGGAGAGTTGGGGCTTCTTCTTTGACTCCAATTTTGATCTCTTTGCTTTTCACGCCCATCTGACATTTCCCATTGAATGCTGCGCCAGACTCCACAATAAGCTTGTTTGTAATGATGTCTCCGTCTATCACAGCGGTAGACTTCAACACGAGTTGCTCAGTGATCTCAACTTTACCAACGATATGCCCTTCGATATCAGCATTCTGCGCTAGTATGTTGCCTTCTACCTGCGAAGAATGCCCTAGGGCCGCCTTTGATTTCGTTTTGATATTACCGACGACTTTGCCCTCTATTCGAATATTGCCATAGGCCTCAAGATTACCCTCAATCAAAGTTCCTTTGCCAATGGTATTGCTAGAGCTACTCATCTCCTCCACTTCTTTTGCGTCCTGTTTATTAAACATGCCTTGTTTTTTTTCCAATCCAATCGTTCTAAAAAGTGATGTAATCCTTGGGGTTTACCGGATTGCTTTTGTGCCACAACTCAAAGTGTAAATGTGGCCCTGAAGTCAGCTCACCAGTATTTCCAATAATGGCAATTATCTCACCACTGGTGACAAAATTACCAACGTTTTTTAATAATTCCGAATTATGCTTATATACCGAAATGAGGTTGCCTCTATGTTGAACTCCAATGACATAACCGCTATCTAGTGTCCACGAAGCAAAGATGACGACACCATCAGCAACACATAAAATTCCCTCATTTTCTTTGGCTACAATATCGATTCCGAAGTGATCTTCCTTAGGGTTGAAGCCCTGGGTAACAATGCCGGAAACAGGGCTAAACAAATACAGCTCGCGCAATTCGTCTCCGGCATTGTCAACGAAAGTCAGTAGCCCCAGATCACTTTGTTCATATTCGGCTCTAAACTGTGAATCTATAGGTGTGATATCGTCTCTCAATAGCGCACCAGGAGATGTTGTTTCTATTTCTTCCGGAACGAGTTCGGTGATTGCATCCGCACCGCCTTCAAAGAGCATCTTTACGTTATTGATGTACTGATCTTTTTCACGAACCTCGTTTTCCAAAGAGTCAATACTCATGGATAATCTGATCACCTGTCTGTTTGCCATCATCTCAGCATGACGCGGATCCAGCCATTGGTCAAATACTGATGTAACCAAATAGACAGAGATGGCTAATGTGATGATAAAGCCTAAAGTCATGATCAGGATGACCCGAGCATAATTGAAACTAACGGTTGTTTTTTCTGCAAAATTCTCCTCATTTCGAATGATCAGCAGATATCGGTTGGTGAGCCAACCAGAAAGTGTCTTTTTCGGTCCCAATCGTTAACCATTAAATGTTTGCAAATATATCAAACCCCTCTGGTTTATCTTTGTGCTATATTAACCCTTGTATTTTTTTCGTTATTACAGTCAATTAAGTCAATTCGAATCCCTTGAAGCTCTATTCTTTAGCATGTTTGGTTGTTCTGGCATCCCTTCTGGGTTGTGCACCAGAGTCTTCAGGTCCTGTTAGTGCGGCATATCACAATATGACTGCACACTACAATTCGTATTTTATTGCTAAAGAACGAATAAAGGAAATCGAGACTAACCTGAACACCCAGTACCAATGGAATTACTCCAAGATACTGCCCATATACCCCCAGTACGATACGACTTTCAGCAATTCACAAAAAGATGCATTAGAGGACTGTATCAAAAAGGCATCTCTTTCGATTCAGCGACACCCAGGATCCAAGTGGGCAGATGATGCTTACATTTTGGTAGGGAAAGCCAGAATGTATGGATCAGAGTTTCCTGAAGCAATTGAGACCTATAAGTACGTAAATACCAAAGGTGAGAGTAAAAATGCCCGTCATGAGGGATTAGTTCAACTGCTTAGGACCTTTGTTGAATCGGCGGACTTTAATAATGCGGTAGCGGTCTCCGACTATCTCAAAAAAGAATCCCTTTCGTCGGCAAACACCAGAAACCTCTATCTCAATCGAGCCTATATGCACCAAAAACGCAAGGAACTAAATGAGATGGTTAAAAACCTGGTCCTGGCAGAAGAGCTCATGAATAAAGGAAAAGAGCGAGCTAGAATAGACTTTATTATTGGTCAGGTTTACCAATCGCTAGGCTTTGATGCAGAGGCTTACAATTACTATCAAAAGGCTTTGAAAAAGAACCCTCCCTATGAGCTTGCATTCTACACAAAACTTAATATGGCTCAAGTCACCCAGCTAGCAAATACAAGTGACCTGAAGAAAGTCTCAAAATACTTCAAGAGGTTGCTCAACGATCCTAAGAATCTGGAATACAAAGATCGCATCTATTATGAGATGGGTGATTTTGATTTTAAACAGAGCAAGCTTGCAGAGGCCATAGCCGACTACAAGCTGTCCGTAGCATCCAGCACTAAAAACCAACGCCAAAAAGCGTACTCTTATCTCAAGCTAAGTCATATCTACTTTGACAGCCTCAAAAATTTCAAACTCGCCAAAAGATACTACGATAGCACTGTCAGTACGCTCCCAAGAGATGAAGAAAACTATGAAGCAATCAAAGCCAGACAGGAAATATTGACGGAGTTTGTCACTTACGTCACGACTATCCAGGAAAATGACAGCCTACTTGCTTTGAGTGTGATGGATGCCGACTCATTAGATCAATTACTGACCGAGGTTGTTCTTGAAAAAGAAAGGCTTGCTAAAGCGGAAAAAGAACGAAAGAAGAAACAAGAACGAAGAGAGAGAGCGGCAGCGACAGCCGGCACATTCGCGCAAAACCAAGAAGCAGCTACCATATCCACCGCCACTACCGGGACTTGGTATTTTTATAACCCTACGGCCGTGAGCAAAGGACAATCAGAATTCCTCCGGACATGGGGAGATCGATCATTGGCAGACAACTGGCGAATCCAAAGCATTTCAGCTGTCTCCGATGACAACAAAGAGGAGCAGAATGCAGAGTCCAACACGAAGAAGGAGCCAACGGAAGAGGAAGAGGTTGGGTTTGATGTCGAAGGCGAAAAAAGCGCGCTCATGGCTACCATACCTAATACCGAAGAGCAAAAACAAGGACTATTGACAGAAGTTGAAGAGGCTCATTACGGACTAGGCAACTTGTATAATTTCCGCCTACATGAACGTGAAAATGCTATTTCAACCTTTGAGACAATGATCGACAGGTTCCCGGAGTCCGGATACAAACCTGAAGTTCTTTATCAATTGTACTTGCTTACCAAAGAATTAGACTCCGCCAAGTCCGCCAAAGCCGCGGGCATATTACTTGCCGAATTTCCAGATGAGATTTACGCTAAGCTGATCGTCAATCCTAATTTCAGAGAAGACAATCTGGCACTTACCAAAAAGCTACAAGTTGTCTACGATTCCGCCTATCAATATTATGTCAATTTCCAACATGAGATTTCCAACAGAATTATTGACAGCATCACCTATATACACCCAGAGTCTGATCTCAGTGACAACTTTGCACTACTTAAGGCTATGAACCTTGGCAGAATCGAAGGCGTCTATAAGTACCAGTATGAACTCAACAACTTTATAAATGAATATGCATCGAGCGAACTAGCAGACTATGCAAAAATCTTAGTGAAGGCCTCTGAAGACTATCAAATTAACCTTTTCAGCAGTTCTAAGGGCAAGTACATCAAAAACTTTAATGTTCCACACTATTTTATACTAACATACGAGACCAATCAGGAACTCTCAGAAAAACTTCCAATCGATGTCAAAGCGATGTTGGATCGTAGAAACTTTCAATTAAAATCAGGAAATCTGGTTTTGGACGAAAGTTATGCCATGGTACTTGTAGAGTCCTTGCCCGGTAAAGGAACGGCTAATTCCTTTGCAAAAGCATTTGCACAAGATGTTGATCTAACTGAAAAGTATAAAGGAGAAAAATTTTATAGCTTCGTAATAACTAAGGAGAATTTTGAGATTCTTTATCAGACGAAAGACTTGCAGTCTTATCTTACATTTTACGAAAAAAATTATCCATAGATGAGCAAGAATCGGGCAATAAAGATCATAATAGTTATAGTTTGGCTACTGTTTGTCCTGGGTGTCGTGGGTATACCCGGTCTTTTTTCAATGGTGAAAAATAATGCCTTCGGGTGGTTCGGTGGCCTTCCTAGCTTACGCGCTTTAGAACGACCCGATCCCGACCTCTCGTCAGAGTTGATCAGTGCAGATGGCGAATCCCTTGGTAAGTACTATAGAAAAAATAGAACGCCAGTTACCTACGAAGAATTATCTCCTCAATTAGTGAATACCTTATTGGTTACGGAAGACATTAGATTCAAAAAACATGCTGGTATTGATCTAAAAGGTTTGATAAGGGCAATTGCAGGGAAACTTACTTTCCAGTTTCGTGGAGGAGGAAGTACTATCACCATGCAATTAGCCGAAAACCTGTTTAGGACATCCACCGAAAACCAAGGGTCTCTATATGATATTAGAGGAGTTGGGCAACTGATCACTAAGTTGAAGGAATGGATCATAGCTGTTCAGCTTGAGGAGTCTTATACCAAAGAAGAAATCCTAGCCATGTATCTCAATACAGTTGAGTTCGGATCGAATTCCTATGGTATCAAGGTGGCCGCTAAAACTTTCTTCAACAAGCTCCCCTCACAGCTAGATTATCAGGAGTCTGCTAGTCTCATCGGATCTATCAATGCTCCTACCAGGTGGAACCCAGTTTTCAATCCGGACAATGCGAAGAGAAAAAGGACTGAGGTACTTCACAATCTACTGAAGTACAGTGTCATTGATCGGGAACTCTTTGACAGTCTCAAAAATCAGCCATTAGCGTTAAACTACAAAGTTGAAAGTCATAATGAAGGCCTTGCAACCTATTTCCGCTCAGTTGTTAGAGATTTTCTTCTCAAGTGGTCAAAAGAAAATGGACATGATCTATACGAAGATGGCCTGAAAATCTATACGACTATTGACAGCAGAATGCAACAATATGCAGAGGAGGCCATGAGTGAGCACATGGACACTTTACAACAGATCTTTGAGACACATTGGGGAGACGACAACCCCTGGATAGGCGGCGATGGCAATGAGTTGGAAGGTTTCATCGAGGATGAAATTAAAAAAACTCCGCATTATAAGGCACTTGCAAGAAACTTTGGTAAAGATTCTGATTCCGTTGCAGCAATCCTTAATCGCCCGAAAAAGATGACAGTCTTCAGTTGGGACGGTGAGAAAGATACTACCCTCAGTCCAATGGACTCGCTCCGATACTACAAACGTTTTTTGCAAGCGGGCTTTATGGCTATGGAGCCTAAAACCGGTCATATCAAGGCTTGGGTGGGCGGTATTAATTATAGGTACTTTAAATATGACCATGTAATGAGGGGAAAGCGACAACCAGGATCTGTGATCAAGCCAATTGTGTACACAGCAGCTATTGACAATGGTTATTCACCTTGCCTTACGGCAGCAGATGTGCCATTTACCTTTTCCAGACCAGGGGAAAACCCACCAACATGGACACCAGACAATGCCAGTGGCAAGTTTAGCGGAGAGATCATGACTATTCGCCGTGCCATGGCGAGATCGATAAATAGTATTACTGCTTGGATGATGAGTAAAGTTCGTCCCAGAACCGTGGTAGACTATGCAAAGAGACTAGGTATAAAGAGCCCTTTAGCGCCAGTACCAGCACTGTGCTTGGGGGCCGGAGGGGATGTATCCGTATATGAACTTGTCGGAGCCTATTGCACATTTATCAATAAAGGATCTTACACTGAGCCGTTTTTCATTTCCCGAATCGAAGATCAAAACGGCAATGTTATCCAGCAATTTGTCCCAGAGGTAAAAGAAGCTATCAACGAAGAAACAGCATACCTCATGCTTCATATGCTCAAAGGAACTGCTGAGGAACCTGGAGGTACAGCCACACCTCTAGACCTAAGACTCAGAACAAATAACGAAGTAGCAGGTAAAACAGGTACTACTCAAAACGCTTCAGATGGATGGTTTATTGGAGTGACCAAGGATTTGGCTGCTGGTGCTTGGGCTGGAGGAGACAATAGGAGTATTCGTTTTAGAAATGGTTATTGGGCATTGGGACAAGGAGCCAGAACAGCCATGCCCATTTGGGAAAAGTTTATGCTCAAGGTGTACGACGATCAAACACTTCCCTATTCCAAGGGTAAATTCGACCCTCCTTTAAAGCCTCTGTCCGTAGAACTTGACTGTTCTCTCTATGGTGAAACTCAATTCGAATCTGATACTGTTGACTTTGAAGTCATAGAGGAGGAGGATATTTTCTAGATCATGCAGTTTCATCGAATTCAGAAAAGTGAGTATCGAACCCTACCCACTGAACCTGGTATCTATAAATTTTTTGATAAAGAGAAAATTATATACGTTGGAAAAGCGAAGAACCTCAAAAATCGAGTGTCAAGTTACTTCAGCAACACCAACCAATCTAATTACAAGACCACCAAACTTATCAGGGAGGTAGTTTATATTGAAATTACCATTGTCAACTCAGAGTTTGATGCACTACTTCTTGAAAATAGTCTTATCAAGGAAAATCAGCCTAAATACAATATCCTACTTAAGGATGACAAAAGCTTTCCTAGCATTTGCATCACTCATGAGCGTTTCCCAAGAATCTACTCCACCCGTCGAATAGATAAATCTAAAGGTCAATACTTCGGACCTTACACTAGCGTCAAAGCTATGAATAGTGTTTTGGACCTGATCCGCAAATTGTATAAGATAAGAACCTGCAACTACCTACTCAGTGAGGATAACATTCGGAAGAAAAAATTCAAAGTATGCCTTGAATATCATATAGGCAATTGCCTGGCTCCATGTGAGGGGTTACAACGAGAGCATGAATACCTAGAAGAAATTGACCAGGCAAAAAAAATACTTCAAGGTGATATCCCTTTGGTTAAGTCACATTTCAAAACTGAAATGGACCATGCTTCCAAAGACCTCAACTTCGAACTTGCTCATGAATACAAGATCAAGCTAGATTATCTGGAAAAATTCCAGGTAAGGTCATTAATAGTCAGTCAGAAAATAACAGATACCGACGTATTCGCAATCCTTGTAGAGGACAAAATTGCTTTTGTTAATTACCTCAAAATTCAAATGGGCAGTATCAGAGTCTCCGAAACTGTTGAAGTAAAAAGGCGACTTGATGAAAGTGAAAAAGACATATTGAGTTATTCTATTATCGAACTGCGACAGAAGTATGAAAGTGACAACAAAACCATACTCACCAATATCCCCATTGGTGACTGGCCACATCTCGACACTTATGTACCCAAAATTGGAGATAAGAAAAAGCTGGTGGATCTATCCGTCAAAAACGCATTGTACTCTAAGAAAGAGAAAACGACCAAAAACGCCGGAACCCCCAATGAACGAATTCTTACACAGTTGCAGGAAGACCTTCATTTGAAAGAGCTACCTGTCCACATCGAATGCTTCGATAATTCAAATTTTCAAGGGTCTAGTCCCGTGGCTTCGATGGTTTGTTTTAAAAACGCTAAGCCCTCGAAAAAAGACTATCGTAAGTTTAATATCAAAACCGTAGAAGGGCCGGATGACTTCTCATCTATGAAAGAGATAGTAGGACGGAGATATTATAAACTAAAAACAGAAGGATTGCCTTTACCCAATCTAATTGTAATAGATGGTGGCAAGGGTCAATTAAGTGCCGCCTCAGAGGCGCTGAGAGCGTTAGACCTATATGGTTCAATCCCTATTATCGGTATCGCAAAAAAGTTAGAAGAGATATACACACCCAGTGATTCCATTCCTCTCTATATCAATAAAAAGTCTGAATCTCTTAAACTAATCCAGAGACTACGAGACGAAGCACATCGCTTTGCTATTACATTTCATCGTCAGAAAAGAAGTAAAAAATCGATTGGGTCAGTCCTGGACAATATTCCCGGAATTGGTCCATCCTCAAAAGAAAAGCTACTATCTCACTTCAAGAGCGTAGAAAGAATAAAAAAAACAAGCCCTGAAGAGCTTGCTCAATTTCTTGGTCCATCAAAAGCTAAGCTGATAGACAAATATTTTTCATCTTAATACTCTTTGATACATCGACAACTGTTTCTATGCCAGTTACCGATCACCCCGTGAAAGATTTCAGGGGAACCTTCTTGGACAGTGATCAACCCCGCAGTTTCCTCAGATTTAAGTTCTGAATCCCAGTAATTACCACTAATTCCAACGTTTTTAAACACGCTACCCGGATCACCGAAGCCTCCGAGTTGCAAATTCATTCCTGAATCACCACCTTTAATCAGGAAGGTTCCAGCTTCTCTTATACCACCGTACTTACTAAACAACAATGTCCAATCCTTTATCGAAGGCATCTTCCATCCTTCAGGACACGAACTCTTTGCGGACTCGTAGGTATACAACTTACCAAAAGCCTCACAATATGCTGGCTCATCCAGGTAACAATAAGAACCTTGGACATCATACCTTAAATTCTCTGCCATCCATGTTCGTTTAACACTTACACCACCTGGCAGGGGTATCTCAAAAGTTAAAATCTTATATACGGTTCCGTCTCTGGGATCAGTGAACTCACCTTCTTGGGCCTTTAATGCAAAAGTGATACATACTAAAGCTGAAAAAAGTAAAAATTTTCTCACAATGATTAGGAATAAAATGATTTACAAAGTTAACACTTAATACTCCCATAGCTCGCTTTCAAACTCCATTAAATCATAATCATACTTCTTCTGAATGATCAGGGCATTTATAGGATCTTGTGCAATCAGGTCTTGATACTCCTGACGGATATCCAAATCCTCCGGGTTTGATAATTTTATAATAGGGGCATGAAAGAGTCTCAATTCAAAAGCATCACCAAAGTTCATATGCGCTGCCTGATTCTGGTAATTGTACCATACGGCTTCCTCCGACAAGGGTCCTCTAAACAAATTGGAAACATCCTCATACTTGAAGTGAGCAACTATTTTCTCAAACCCAGCTGGATTCCAGTCAGTCCCTGCACTTGCCGGCAGGGCTACAGATATAGATCTAATATAGTTGTACATTCTAGACCTGTTCCTATCAAAAATGACATCCTCTCTAATGTATATTACAGAGAACAAATCTGCCGGTATGGCCAACAATTTCTCTTGTTCTCCAGATTCCTCCTGTTGACCGGAAGAAGAGTCATCATTGCCAAAACCGCTATCAAAACCACCAAACCCTCCTCCAACAAAGGGGTTGTCTTCTTGTTCGACGGATATATTCGACACGAAAATAATATCCGGCATAAAATTGATACAAGAATCTGATCGGTATGGTTTCAATAATCCGTTATCTACAGCCTCAAACATTAATCTACTTATCTCCCTGTTCCTTGAAAAGAAGGGTCGATTCTGCTTCTCTCTGAGGTCCATTCTTCTCCATACCGTCTTCTTAAACATGGAATATTCATCCGGGACCTCCGGTTTTATAATAGGATTTGCTTCCTGTGAATAAGACATATTCACCAGTAGTACAAATCCAATAACATAAACAAATCTTCTCATAACATTAACACACTTGTTTGCTTCTTATTTGAGGGAAATATTGATGAATTTCGTATGATTGCGAAACTCCTCTACTTGCCCTCTAAAGTTCTGCCTTTGAACTTTCTTGATCTCTATCACTAACTGATCTCCCTTTCGAGCTCTTGCTGCAATAGGCTCTAGGTTGGCTTCTTGGCCTACTCGAATGGTTTGGCGGCCGATACCACCACTAACCAATGTTATCTCAGCTTCTGCCACCCTGAATTTCGCATCATCAGGCAAAAACTGTTGAAAACTTTCGTCAGGTATTGCCCTAAGATAAAGTTTTGGTGACTTTGCAGAGATACCCGTCTTAAGGTTCACTTCTCCTCGATCCGTAAACGCCTTGATTTCAGGTGCTGGAATTCTTCTTACCCCAAATTTCCTATTTCCAATAGTATTACCATTACTTGAAACGGTTAAGCTCACATTGGCTGAGTTTGGCACTACGGTAACTTGCCCCCTCGCCTGTCCTTTCAATGCATAGCCGCCTTTTGCCGTAAAAGCAGGGTTATATGCATTACCTAATGCTGGCACTTGCACGTCTAGTTTGTTTCCACAGTTTAAATAAAGTGCATTTACTGACTGCGATTGAATCTGAATAACTGGCTTTACCACATAGTACTCTATAGTATTGGTATATGTAGTGTCACCTCCACCTGGAACAGGCACTGTAATAGCTGCTTCAAATGTTTTTCTGGCGTTCCCCTGAGCATCATAGTTTCCTGGTGTAGCCGTAAACTCTACTCTACCTGTACCATTTTCAACAGGGATCGCATTGCCATTATAAGTCATGGTAGGGGTAATTCCCGAAGCCGAAGCAGCTATAAACATGTCAGCTGCATACTTGGTACCAGCAGCAACATATTTAGATTCAGGTTTTACCATTGCTACGATCTGGTCAAAACTTATATCACCGGCACCTACTTTCTTGCTAAGAAAATCCATCGCCCTGGTCTCATAGCCCAAAACTCTAGACTGAAATTCACTCATAGTAGCCAAACTTGCCGGGGTAGGCGAACTTTCGAAAGCCAGCTGCGAAAATTTCTTGCCAGCCTGGTTCGGGTCGCGTTGATAAACAGGATCATCTACAGCATCTACTGCTATGTCACCATAGTGCTCTAACTCTGTCTCTTTGGCACCGTGCTTACCTAATAAATCTTTTACGTACTGGCTGTAACCATTCAATAGATCTCGTAGCTCAGTTCCATGACCATCTCCACCTTCTTCAACAGGCATCATGTAGTTGCCTATCTTATCGTAATCAGTCTTTCCAGTAAGATATTTGGCATCTCCTACGTACTCCGGTTCATGACCTTCTTCATAGTTACCAGTCATTTCGATCATTGCTTTCTTTATCTCGTTCAGCTCTGAAATAACCCGCTTGGTTTCAGCCCGAAGCTCTTCTGATGATGTCATTACCGCAACATCAGCATCTCTATTGCCAGTATCATCTACTGCTTTCTTTATTCCAACTAGTGTTTGCGCATTTCTCTCTCCGCTCTCATTATTAGCCCTAACCAAACTTTCATTAATGAAAACGAATTTGTCAATGACTGTGGAGCTTACATTCAGTGCTAGCAATGCTGTTAGCACCAAATACATCATTCCAATCATTTTCTGACGTGGGGTTTCCTTTCCTCCTGCCATAGTACTTTGTTATAGTTTAGATTGGTTCACAATCAATCATTAACCTTTCATGGCGGTAAGCATATTACCGTACACCTTGTTAAGGTTTGCGATATTCGCCGTAAGCTTATTCAGCTCACCTTGGAAAACTGCTGTTTCTTTTCCTGCTTCGGCCATGCCTTCTAGGGCTGCCGTTACATTAGTATAGAATTTATTCAGTGCTTTTGTATGACTTTGAGAATCTTTCAATTCCATTTCATACAGTGCATTTAAAGCACTCAAGCTCTTAGTTACGTTCTGTACTTGGCCGTGATACTCTTTGGCATCTTTAGTGGCATCAGCCATAGCGGTCATTGCCTCCATTGATACATTGTACGATTTATTCATATCAACCAAAGTCTTGGATGCTGTTCGGACATTGTTGGCATACTCATTGGTAGCAACTGAAGCGTCTCCTAATTTCGACATTTTATTGGCTGAGTCCGCCAAGGTCTTCATACCCTGCCCTAAACTACTAATCAACTCGGGACCTACCTTTGCATCCGCCAAAACTTTGTCTAGTTGAGCAGAAGTTCCTTGAGGCGCAGATGAAGTCACCCTTTTAGGTGCACTAGGTCCATCATAATCGTCGGCCAACTCTGGGTAAACCTTAGCCCAATCCGGGTCCTTATGTTTGGGCTCAAAAGCACTCAGAAAGAAGATTACTGCTTCCGTAGTCAGACCAATACCTAACATAGGTCCAGCACCTGGTAAGTGAAGGATTTTAAACATTGCCCCCACAATTACAATAGCGGCTCCAATACCATAAATCTTTGGCATTATAGTGGAGAAAAGTAACTCTTGAAATCCGCCTTTTTTACTCATTGTAGTATATTTTAGGTTAGTAATTTATTCAATCTAATTAAAATTCAAATCCAGCTGACCTACCAAAGTAGTCCATCACACATCTAAGGACAATAGAAGATCTAGCGGTGTCTTGATGTTCGTAGCTACGAGTTCCCGTCTCCAGGAAGTAAGCAATATCTTTCCAGGATCCACCTCTAACTACCTTATGCTCAATTCGATCGTCGTTGTAAGTAGGATTTAAATCCCAAACCAAAGGTACCGCTGAAGGATTATAAGCATCTTCGCACCACTCAGCTACATTACCAGACATATCATATAGCCCATAGTCATTGGCAAAGAAAGTAGCAACTGGAGCCGTATATGGAAACCCATCATCAAAGTAGTTGCCACGGCCAGGTTTGAAATTGGCTAACAAACAACCTTTAACATTTCTAATATATGGATTACCCCAAGGGTATCTATTCATATCCCGGCCACCTCGCGCGGCATATTCCCATTCGGCTTCGGATGGAAGTCTAAACCCAGGCATAATAGGCAGACCAACTTCTTGTCTAAAATCGTTTAAGTGCTGACTTCTCCACTGGCAGAAATATTTAGCAGCCTTCCAATCTACACCCACAACTGGAAACTCATCGAATGCGGGGTGAGACCAGTAGTAGTTGAGCATTGGATCTCCATAGTGATGGGTAAAATCTCTAATCCAGACAGTCGTATCGGGAATAAGATCTGCCACTGAAAGTCCTGCAGGTATATCTACTTCGGAGCCTTCTGTAAGCTCTTCAGTAAATTGCCGATATTCATTATTGGTGATCTCAGTCTCATCCATGAAGAATGCACTGATAGTAACCTGTTTGTTAAAATTGATTTGGGTAGCGGCAACGTCCTCATCGGCTTGCCCCATATGGAATGTTCCTGACGGGACTGCCACCATACCGAAGGGTCTGGTCATTTCCCATCCTTGTCTGTTTTGAGCTCCTATCAATTCTCCATTATCCGAGGAGGCTCCCCCCCCAAATAATCCACAGCCCTGGAGAACAACCCCTGCAACGAGGCAATAGAGAGCAGTTCGCTTAGTAACACGCATATTATTCATAACACCTTTATTGATCTTGCAAGTATGTAAAATAAACAAACTTTCCCAAAAATTATTGTGTAATAAACAGCTTAAATATATAATCTTAATTCAATACTGTACAAATATTGTCCTAATTAATGGTCAAAAATATGGCCGTAACAGAACCGCAGTAAATCTAAAAAGTAAATCGAGGTGTTTTGACTTCTTTTTTGCCGCCGAATACAAAACCTGACAAGTTGTATCTAATGTATACTTCCTGAGAGGTAGCCTGCTTTGCTTCGCGCTCATTTAAGATATAATCCAACGCATAGCCAACCTTTAACCTATTATTGGGCAAAAAGCTGTAACCCACAAGAAAAACTAAAGCTTCTGCTCGGCGATAAGAGAGCCCTCCCCAAGCACGTGATTGAATATCTGCCAAAAGGCTGATGTCAAAAGTATATGAGTCAAGATCTGTTCTAACGAGAACTGAAGGCTTGAAGACTATATCCTGATTGAAATAATAGTTGAATCCGCTTATAGCGGCAAATGAAGTTTCTAGTGTATTGTCCGAAGACTCTAAAGCAAAATCAAAAGCCGGGCGAAGCAGATTAGACGCCGATACTCCTATGAAAAAATTTCTGTCCGAATTGAAAACAAACCCCGCTCCTAAATTGGCATTAGTCAGTGACTCCCTATTTTGAGTTATGCTCCCATCAATAGGATTATTGGGTCTGAGGTCATCTCCATTTAAAGTTCGATGGATAAATCCGGGCATCAAGCCTACCGAATATTGACCACGTCTGGTACGGAATGAATAGGATATTGGAAATTGTATATTGAGATCATTGACCGGACCAATATTGTCATTGACTATAATTGCTCCAAGTCCGGAAACAATGCCTTTCACAGGAACAATTGCTGAAACCAACTGCGTATTAGGCGCCCCACCTGACCCATCAAAAGTACTAGAGTAACCAAGCCATTGGCTCCTAAACTGCATAGTGACGCTTGCCTGAGGCTCTGTACCTACCCAGGCGGGATTGTAAAATGAGGGGTTTAGCATGTAGTGGCTGAACAAAATATCATTTTGCCCAAAAGAGCTAACGCTTAGGATCAAAAAGGCAATGCGTATCGACCAGAACTTCATCGTTTTCATTGATACGAATATAACTGCCTATCGGTTGGATTCCCTAATCCAACCCGTTTGCTTTTTTGATATACAATTCCAACGCCCCAGTCATCGAAGGGGCATTTGGGAGAGGCGCCTGGACATCAAGTATAAGCCCCGCATCTTTTACAGCTTTTGCTGTAGTGGGGCCGAATGCAGCTATTCGTGTGTTGTTTTGCTCAAAATCAGGGAAGTTAGCAAATAAAGAACTTATCCCTGAAGGGCTAAAAAAAGCGATAACATCATAATTTACATCAGCTAAGTCTGAAAGATCGCTAGCTACCGTTTTGTATATTACTGCTTCCGAAAATGTGAATTCATTCTCTGAGAGAAAATTAGGTATTTCATCTTTTCTGATGTCGGAACAAGGGAAAATGTATTTTTCATCCTTGTGCTTTTTGATGATCTCGATAAGATCTGCAGCAGTACGTTCTCCTGTGAATATTTTCCTTTTCCTAATGACAATATATTTCTGTAAATAATTGGCCGTTTGCTCGGAAACGCAGAAATACTTCATGTCTGTAGGTATCTCCACTTTGCTCTCTGTGGCAAGCCTGAAGAAATGATCCACAGCATTTCTACTGGTAAAAATCACCGCAGTATGATCTAAAATATTAATCTTCTGCTTCCGAAACTCTTTGACGTCTACAGGATCTATTTGAATAAATTTCCTGAAGTCAATTTTTAAATTATATTTTTCCGAGAGTCCAAAATAAGGAGATTGCCGATTCTCTGGCTCTGGCTGAGAGACCAAAATGCTGCTTACTTTGTTTAATCGACCATTATCGGCAAAAATTACATCTTTGCTCATACCTAAATCCTTCTGTAATTTTTAAAGAAAATTATATTATTTCAAGAATAAATACGCAACGTAGTAAGCAGGTATTAATTCTGTGGTGCAAAGGTAGGAAATAATATGGAGTTTTTTACTTAGACCAAAGCCCGTAAGCTTTACAAACAAGATGAGTCCGAATACCAAAACAAAGATTGGAAAGTAATATCTCCAACCATCGGAAATGACCCTACTTGGATAAAAGTCCAGCCAATATTGTGTAAGAAAGAGAATCGATAAAAAGCCGGATATCATAACCAAAAAGTCTAGATATGCTAGATGCTGGATATTTCGCAGGTTGCTAAATGAGAACAACGTTGAGAACAAGTACAAACCCAGATACTTCAGTACTACCAGCGCCACGAACACCAGAAAAACGTTAAACCAGGCTAGCGAAACTCCCCAGAATGAGGTGAACGCTGAAGGTATAATTTCTACGCCAAAAATACTCAGGTAAGTGACATCAAAGGCAACCAAAATACCCGCTGTCACCAAAGCAACGACACCCTCCTGTGAAAAAAAGGAAGTAGAGGATGCCGCCTCATTATAAACTGATGCTCGGAAATAGTTTCTCAGTCTCGTTAGTAGCAAAATCGCATTGCTTCTTAGCATTACAAAATGCAAGATCATCAATAGCATAAAGATGATTACAAAATTATGCGTTGATCGGTCTTGAGCTCTTTTCAGGTTTTCCTGGGTAAGCATCAATGGACTTTCAACAGCCATCAAGGTCGCTTCAAAATTGCCTTGATCAAATGCACTTACAGAAACGAATAGGGTGTCCTTTCCGGCAAAAGCAAACAGATCTTGTAACTCCATGGCTTCGCAGGGACTTGGTGCCTGACTATACAACCTGCCATCAACCCAGATATATATTTCTTGCTTTCCACAGATTTTTAATAATTGAGCTCGACCGTCATTGAATATGAAAAAGCCGCTGTTATCCTCTCTCCCCTCATCCAGGTTCTGGTTGATACTGCCATCAGATTCGATTTTCATCCACTTAAGTGAAAGATCCTCGACCACCACTGTGTCCTGACCTAACACATTGATCGAAAAGAACAAGAAAATCAAGAATAGAAGTCTTTTCATTTAAAATAGGGCCTTGTAGCCTAAATGGATTTTTACCTCAGATAAGGAGATTGAGTTATCAGGTAGCTGTCCAAGCGCAAAAATAAAGTCAAATTGTCCATTACCGGTATCTAACTTAATACCACCTCCAAAACCTCGGGGCCATGATCGTGAATCTTGGATATCATTACCTACAAATCCTTGATCAAAATATACCATAAGATAGGATCGATCTTCAAAAAAATATCGCCACTCCAATTGGTTTACCATAAAGTACTGAGCAAAGAAGAAAGCTTCGTTGAACCCGCGCAACGTCCTCAGTCCCCCGATCCGATAAAACTCATTTTCTACCAGCGTATTGCTCCTGATCCATCCAAAGGATAAACTATTTGCAATGGTATTACTCTTGCCCAGGATCTTTTGCAAACTCAAACCTCCGGTAAGTTCAAAGCTCAAGGTTTCGAGATCTAGTCCTTCGTATGTTTCGGGATCCAGGCGGTTATTTTTCAGAATGTCTTTTTGACCTACACCGAAACCAATAGCTGCATATTTGTAGTCCCTGAAAGACTGAACAGCAGGTTGCAATCCATGATGTAAGCTGACTTTGTACCAGTCCAATTGATAGTCTAATGGCAAAAACCCTGTTGCCAGACCCTCAGGATCTAACAAGTCGCTCGCCTCTGACTCATAGCTAAACTGAATGCGCAAGTGCTTGGATAAAAAAGAGCTCAATGAAAATGAAAAATTTCTTTTTGAAAAGGAAGAATCTTGACGAGCAAGATTTAGATCAAAAGCTAAGGATACATTCTCACCCAATAGGAACGGGTGCTTATAGGACAAATCCAACGTCTGAGATTCCACATCAAAGCGCTTCCATTGCAGGTGAAGCTCTTTTCCGGCTCGAAAGAGGTTAAACAGGTCCAGATTAAGAAAACCTGTAACCAATGTCCCTCCGTCACTTTGGTTGGGAAGAATGCCAATGATGCCCTCAAAGCTGCTAATTCTCTCCTGCTTTAAATCCAAGAAAGTTTTAGCCTTACCCTCCTCGAAGGAGATGTCTTTCTCTGACTGCAGCCTTAAAAATGGTATTCTTTGTAGCGTTGACTCTAGGTTTTGATAGGCATCTTCGTCGAAAGGTTCTCCTATTTCTAATCCTAGCACAGCGCTCAAATAGGATGGATTGACCGGAACCTGCTCCTTAAGTAACAAAGAGTCATTTTCTACCTTGGGTCCACGATCTATACTGATCCGAAACAGTAGGTTTTTATCCAACAAATGCAAAGAGTCAAATTGAATGGCGGCAAAGGGATATCCTTGGCGTCCCAAAGCTTTGACTTCTGCTTCTGCCCATTGGAAAGGCCTTTTAGGAGGACGGCTACTATAAACCTGTCCGCTTGAACTTACCTGTAAAGCCTGTAAGTCATATGACTTACCCCTATGTATATACACGCGAATACCAATACTGTCCCTAACAATAGAGTCGACGGCCGAAAATATGTAACCCTCTCGGATTCTGTCAACCAATTCCTCCCTGACACCTGCTGCAATATCAAGTGTATCTACGGATTTCCACGTTTTGAGAGATCTGCCTTCCTCTATGATTTGCACCACCTCCTGCGCTTGAACAGCCAAACAAGCTGTAGCAATAAAACAAAAAGATAGTAGTGCTCTTATCATCCAGCTAAATTTAGACCACTTTTACCAAGTCCATGTTTTTACAAAATGATAACGTACGATGAGCGGGGTTTATGTGCATATCCCCTTTTGCAAGCAAGCTTGCCACTATTGCGATTTTCATTTTTCTACAAATCTGAAAAAGGTAAATCAGGTCGCAAAGAGTCTTGTCAAGGAAATCAGTTTGAAAGCTGATAGATTACCTGCTGACCTTGATACCATTTATCTGGGTGGAGGCACTCCTTCTATATTAGATCCTTTGGCAATTGCCAATATACTTGAAACGATTAGCTCCTCAACGCGACTGTCGCCTAATGCCGAGATTACCATCGAAGTAAATCCGGATGATATCACAGCAGAAGGATTAACGGCTTACCAGGACATGGGCATCAATAGGCTGAGTATCGGGGTGCAGTCTTTCGATGAGTCTAGGCTGAAATATGTCAATCGCGCGCATAATGTAGCTGAAGCATTAAGCTCTATTGAGCTGGCAAAGCTTGCCGGTTTCAACAATTTCTCGATCGATCTGATCTATGCCATCCCTCCTGAGGAAATGTCTTACTGGAAACGTGACCTGCAAACCGTCATGGAACTTGAAATTCCTCATATCTCATTGTACGGCCTCACGATTGAGGAAAAGACCGTATTTGGCAGATGGCAACGTGCTAAGAAGCTTGCCGAGGTCTCTGAAGAAATGAGTGAGAGGCAATATCGATTAGCCATTGATTGGCTGACCCAAAAAGGTTATCGGCATTATGAAGTCTCTAATTTTGCGCTACCTGGACATGAGTCGAAACACAATGGAGCTTACTGGCGTCAAAAACCGTATGTGGGCATTGGGCCAGGTGCACACTCTTACAACGGCGAAAATCGTTGGGCAAATGTGAGAAGTAACCAACGATATATAGACAGCATCAACCAGGGAACGATTCCAGAAGAGGTGGAGCAACTATCCGCTACCCAATTGACCAACGAATACATCTTAACAAGACTTCGAACCTTTGAAGGTATTGATTTGAATGACTTGACCATAAAATATCAAGTCAATCTCATAGCAGACAAGGGAAGTGATATAGAAGTGTTTTTAGGTGAGGGGCTTTTAGCAAGAAAGGATGACAGATTGGTACTGACCCAAGATGGACTGATGCTTGCGGATGAAATCGCCCTACAATTATTTTATGATGAATAGAATATCGTTATTTTAGGATTCGCTAACCGAAGCAATGGATCAAGAAACCAAAAAAGCCATCATTTTGCTGCGAGCATTGATCTTTCATTATCATGGCCTGGACCAGGATGAAAAAGAGCTGCTTGAGAAAATTGTAAAGGACCTGAAAGCTCCTGAGGAGTATGACTGGGCACTCTCTTTTATATCAAGTGATTACATGTCAGCCTTTGATCGGTCTAAGGAATTTTTGTCAAAGGTTTTTCATCGGATGTCTGAGAAAGAACGATTAAAACACCTCCTGGCCACCTGGGAGGACAATCATAAAAAAGGCTACGTAACCGAAATGGAAACGACGGCAATGATCAACATCGCCAAGGATTTCGAAGTGGAAAAGGAATTTATCCTCAAAATCAACCAATAAATCAGCTCAGAGGCTCATCTTTTCCTTAAACTTAGAAGCCTGCCGTCTGCTCACCTCCACTTTTTCTCCACCTTTTAATTGTACTAATAGTCCCCCATTAAACCAGGTTTCTATCGTCTCGACCCAGCCAAGATTGATGATATGCTTTCGACTGGCCCGGAAAAATGTCCGATCATCCAATCGCTCATCCAAAGCATTGAGTGATTTGTGGATCATAGGTTTGAAATTCTGGAAATATACTTTGATGTAATTGCCGTCTGATTCAAAAAGCCGGATATCTTCCAATCTGACAAACCAACATTTGTCGCCATCTTTGACAAAGACTTGATCATTTCCCACTAGCTTTCTTTTTGCAGATGGATCTTCTGTTTGTGCAATTTGTGGCTTAGCTACCAGCTTTTGTACGCAATCAGACAGACGCTCCGGTTGGATAGGCTTCAATAAGTAGTCCAATGCGTTATAATCGAAGGCCTTCAAGGCAAACTCATCATAGGCAGTAGTGAAAACTACCTGTGGTACAGTCTCCAGCTGCTCCAACAACTCAAAACCCGTCTTGCCGGGCATTTGTATATCCAGAAATAGGACTTCCGGGTTGAGCTTATTGATTTTTTCGATGGCATCATCAACATTGATCGCTTCGTCTACCACCTCTATTTCCTTGTGTTCGTTCAAGAGCTTGATCAATTCAGTCCTCGCTAGTCGCTCATCATCAATTACTAGTGCTGTCATAAAATTCTGGAATAATTATTTCGGTCAATACTGTTTCGTTTTCTTCGTTGACTATCTTAAAGGTAGCACTATCTCCATAAACGAGTTCTAGCCTTTTACGGGTGTTCAACAACCCATAGCCTATACCGGTGCTTTTGCCGTTATGAAACTTCCCGCTATTTCGAATCTGTATCCTCAAGCCTTCTGCTACTTTCTGTGTAGTTACGCTGATCTGACCCCCGTTTTTAAGGTTTGCAATACCATGCTTAATCCCATTTTCGACAAGAGTTTGTATCATAAGAGGCGGTATGTAATAGCTATCGGATTCCGAATCCAGGTCAAATATTGTTTTCAATCTCTCCTCGTAACGAATAGACTCCAGTGCAAGGTAATCTTTGACAGTTGCAATCTCTTCGGGCAGGGAGACCAGTTTTTTTCGATCCAACATAAGTGAGTTACGAAGTATACTGGAAAGTTGAGTAATGGCCTCTTTCGATTTAGAAGGGTTTTCATCTACAAGTGCCCGTATGCTATTCAATGCATTGAACATGAAATGCGGATTGAGTTGCGCTTTTAGATTGTTCAGTTCTATCTCTCTGATAGCCGCATCATATTTTAGAGACTTATTATATCGCTCAAAATAGTGGAAGATAAGGTATAGCAATGACCAAAGTATATAAACAAAAGCCGACAATGACACATTGATCAGGATCGCCATCAGTGTGAAGTCCTTTTGAAAATTGATAGAACCAATAATGAACGAAATCAGCAGTAAAAACACATAATTGAAAAGACTGAGTACTACTGTCCCTGCTATGATCCTGGGTATCAATTTGGGCCACTTATAGGCCAGCCAGCCAAACTTGATAATGCTCGTACGGAAAAAATGAGAGGATAGAATGTAGAATCCTACCTGAAAAAACTCGCCAACAATCTGACGAAGATCTAGCCCTTGCGCAATGGTATATAAGATGACCTGCAGGATGCCATAAACTGACCAACCTCCAAGTTGACAAATCCAGTATAATTTACGTTTGTTCATCTACATCTAACAAGCCAGTAAGCGGCTTGAGACAAAACAATAAAATTACGGATATTCGGAAAGTGCCGACCGAAACTTTTACGTGAACGGCTAAGCAAGCTCCGCTTTCAAAAATTTTCCAGTATATCCCTTGGTACTTTTAGCAACCTGCTCTGGAGTGCCCTCTGCTACAATCTCGCCTCCACCAGAACCGCCCTCAGGTCCAAGGTCTATAATATGATCCGCAACCTTGATTACGTCCAGATTGTGCTCGATGATAAGTACAGTATTGCCTTTGTCTACCAGCTTGTTTAGCACAAGAAGCAGATGCTCAATGTCCTGAAAGTGTAATCCCGTAGTAGGCTCATCTAAAATGTACATGGTCTTACCTGTATCTTTCTTGGAAAGTTCCGTGGCCAGCTTGACGCGCTGAGCCTCACCTCCCGAAAGAGTCGTGGCATGCTGCCCAAGTGAAATATACCCAAGGCCTACATCGTCCAATGTTTTGATCTTACGTACGATCTTAGGTTGGTGCTCAAAGAACTCTACTGCCTGCTCAACAGTCATCTCTAGTACGTCAGAAATGGACTTACCTTTGAACCTAACCTCCAGCGTCTCGCGATTGTAGCGCTTTCCCTTACAAGTTTCGCACGGTACCCATACATCTGGCAGGAAGTCCATCTCTATCAGCCGCATCCCACCTCCCTGGCAGGTTTCGCACCTTCCACCTTTCACATTAAAGGAAAACCGACCTGGTTTATATCCTCGTATCTTGGACTCAGGTAGTTCCGCAAAAAGCGATCTGATATCTGAAAAAACCCCAGTATATGTCGCTGGATTAGACCTTGGCGTACGTCCGATAGGCGACTGATCCACCTCGATGACCTTGTCAATCTTATCTAGACCGGTAATCTTTTTGTGTGGCAGCGCGTCTTTTCGAGACTTGTAAAAGTGCTTGCGAAGGACAGGATACAAAGTCTCATGAATAAGTGTAGACTTGCCGCTACCAGATACCCCGGTCACGCATGTCATTTTACCCAGTGGTAAGGTTAATTTGACAGACTTCAGGTTATGGCCACTTGCTCCAGTTAGCACCAAGGCATCTCCACTGCCAGCCCTACGGTTTTCAGGAACGGCAATTTTTTTTGCTCCATTCAGGTAGTCAGAGGTAAGGGTGTGGTTATTAATAAAGGTAGAGGGCTCACTACTGGCCACAATTTGACCTCCATGTCTACCTGCGCCTGGTCCTATATCGACAATAAAATCAGACTCCAGCATCATGTCTTTGTCATGCTCCACTACAATGATTGTATTGCCCAGGTCCCTCAGATCCTTCAATGCTTGGATCAGCTTGACATTATCACGCTGATGTAACCCAATGCTAGGTTCATCTAAAATGTAAAGCACGTTTACCAGCTGTGTGCCAATCTGTGTTGCTAATCTGATACGTTGTGCTTCTCCACCGGAAAGGGTCTTCAGGGGTCTATTTAGACTTAGGTAATCCAAACCCACATCGAGCAGAAAACCAATACGTTTTCGAATCTCTTTCAATATCTCAGTGGCAATCAGGTTCTGCTTATCGTTAAGTCGATCCTCCACATGTTCGAACCACTGACCCAATTGAGCGATATTAAACTCCGCTAATTCGCCAATATCTTTGTCAGCAATTTTGAAGTGCAGTGATTCCTTACGCAATCTTTTGCCGTTGCAGGACGGGCATATCTTACTGTCTGTAAAATCTCTGATCCATTGCTGCGTTTTTTCAGTGCCGTAGTCCTTTTGTTTTTCCAGAAAGTTGATAATGCCTTCGAATTTGGTTTGCCAATCCGTACCAGGGTATTTGACAGAACTCACCTCAACAGGCACACTGTCTCCATAGAGCAGGATATCTACAACTTCGTCCGGAATATTTTTCAGAGGGGTCGTGAGGTTGAATTTATTTTTTTTCAAGATGGCCTCGATCTTCTTGAAGATCCAGATGTCCCGATACTCTCCCAGCGGTGCAATGCCTCCTCGGCTGATACTCAGTGAAGTATCGGGTATAACCGCTTCCCGGGATATCTCCTCGATAGTCCCCAGTCCATTACAATCCGGGCAGGCACCATAAGGTGAGTTGAAAGAGAAAGTATTAGGAGCTGGCTCATCATAAGCAATGCCAGTCTCCGGATCCATCAAGTTTCGCGAGAAATAGGCCACCTCTCCTGCTTCCTCAAGTGCCATCATCACGCCATTACCATGTTTCAGACATGTAGATATGGAGGATGCCACCCGGCTTCTGTCTTTGGGTTGGGGGACGATTCGATCAATTACCATCTCGATGTCATGGGTTTTGTACCTATCTACCTGCATCTTGGGTTCCAAATCAAGTACCTCACCATCTACCCTTACCTTACTAAAACCCATTTTTCTGATCTGCTGAAACAGCTCTCGGTAATGACCTTTTCTCCCCTTTACAACCGGAGCCAATAGCACAAGTTTCTTTCCTTGGTACTGCCCTATGATCAAATCAAGTATTTGGTCCTCAGATTGCTTCTCCATTGGCTTGCCACTGAGATACGAATACGCTATACCCGCTCGCGCATACAGGAGTCGCAAAAAATCATATATTTCCGTAACGGTCCCTACCGTGGATCGCGGGTTTCTGGAGGTGGTCTTTTGCTCAATGGAAATAACCGGACTCAGTCCATTAATCTTATCAACATCCGGACGCTCCATATCTCCAATAAAAGATCTCGCATAGGCTGAGAAGCTTTCCATGTATCTCCTTTGACCTTCGGCGTAGATGGTGTCAAAGGCAAGAGAGGACTTACCACTACCGCTGATCCCGGTAATGACGATAAGCTTATTTCTTGGCATGGTCAAAGACACGTTTTTGAGGTTGTGCTCTCTAGCACCGATGACCTCTATCACTTCTTGCTCCTCTTTGGCCTTTTTGTTTTCCTCTTCTTTTTCTAATAAAGCGCTTGCTGTAGACATGTAGACAGACTCCGACTAGTGGATGAGTTTTAGAATAACCTCAAATAAAGTAAAGTCTATTTACTATATTTTAGTTTAAGTTTTTATGAAAATTTGTTGTCCGATAGTGATTCCATTGATCTATATCCCAAAAAAAATCTCATCAGGTATGTTCGTTTACCTTTGACGTAGATGGCATCAAAGACAAGTGAAGACTTTTTATAACGTTAAAACGTTTTATGTGAATATATTATGACTTATAAATAAACTATCATAAAGGTCTTAAACTAACGATTGGATAAAACACTGTAAGCTAAGAACTATTACCCTCTCATCTTATATAATATGAGAAGATCCAGGAAATAGCTTGAGGTGTCTTCTAAGTCATTGATGAAAATCTCAATCTTATGCTTGAGATAGTTGAAAAATAGCTGAAGGACAACTGCGATGATAAGCCCACTCACAGTTGTGATTAATGCGACCTTAATCCCGGAAGCTACCACACCAGCATTCATCCCTTGACTCGCATCTAACAGGGCTATGGCATTGAATGCCTGTATCATACCCAGTACTGTGCCCATAAACCCTAACATGGGAGCCAGAGAGATGAAAAGTGTCAGCCAGGGTAACCCGTCTTCGAGCCTACCTCTTTGCACTGAAATATGGGATTCTATATTCTCTTGGACCTTGTTAAAACCTCTTGGTAATGCATCAAGGCTTTTTATAAAAATGCTAGCCGCGATCCCTTTGTGCTCCTCGAGACTTTTGGGAATTCCTGAAAGGTTGCGGTCGGAAAGTATCTCTTCAGTCTTCTTAAGTATTTTGGTATGATCCCCATTCATTTGATGTAAATGAATCAATTTTTTCAGGAAGATCATCAATCCTAATACCAGGCAGATCAAAGTAAGCGTCATAAACTGCCAACCACCTTCAAAAAATTTTTCCTTAATCTGACTATGGAATGAAGATACTGGTGGCACAGTATTTTGAGCATAGATCATATTGTTGAGAAGAAAAAGAAGAAACATTGAAATGGGCTTTTTCATTATTTTTTCTTTCAATTGTAGATTGTTTATAGCCTCTAAGTCAATGAAAATGGGTAAACGACATATATCCATGGCAAACAACATCACGATCTATGCGCAGGTGAAGAGATTGGTCAGCTCCAATAGACAAGCTTACCCTCTCATAGCAGCTTTTTTTGTTTTTTGGGGGTACGATCTACATCAGATGATTTTAAATTCCTCCTCAGTATCAAGTCGAAAGTTTGAGTACTGCCAATCTTGCTCTTCACAAAATGCCTTTGGACAAGGTATATGGGACAAGCAAAAACCTGACGCTGAGCATTACTGGATTAGGACGGAGATAGCACTTGGGGAAGGTGAGAAATGGGATCATCTACTGATGAGATATCCTGGGCAATATCGCCTATTTTGGGACGGGTATCCGATAGGTACAAAACAAGGGAAAAGCCCTTTTAATGTAAGTGCCATATTCAATATTGACAAGCAATTACTTACTGCAGGGAATCATCACATTCTCCTGGAGGTACTAGATGAAGTCGAAGTATTACCTGGCTTATTCAGGCCAGAGGTAAAACTGTCTTCTGAAAAGTTATTGATAAGTAGCTATCACCAAAAAGCCTTCCAATTGTTGCTTTTATTCGGATTACTTGGTTTGGCACTTACGTATTGGTTTTTTAATCATTCGCGTCACAAGTCCCTGCTAATTGCTATTTGTATCACTTTACTAGGCTATATCTGCATCTCCTGGATAGCACTTGTCCATGATCAACCTCTTGATTGGTCTGGGACCAATATTGTCCTGGTCATGATGCTTATGTATCTAGCTCTATTTTATAAGGTAGGTACCTGTTTAAACAAGCCCCAATTCAAACTCTTTTTCTGGATCTTACTTTTTTCATTTGCACTTGTTTATGTGATGTTTTCCCGTCCAATAGAACATCTTTTTCTCGCTACTATCATTGTCATTGTAATCCCCCTGACAACGCTGGTCTATCTTCAAAATATTCGATACTTCCTAATTGGCTTTAGTATGCTGGTGATCCCCTTCACAGGACTGTGGGAGATAGGCTCATGGATAGTCATCACCTCGGGCATAATATACGCTCTGCTCAGTGAATTGAAGTCCGAACCTGCCCGGAAGCAACATACCCCTAGACCAGCTAAGAAAACACATACCATAGCAAAATACTTACTGGTCAACAGCAAAGGAGAGAAGAAAATGGTACGATTAGATGATGTCGCCACCATCAAAGCAGCTAATAACTATTCGGTAATTGTCATGTCAGATGGCGAGCGATTTCTACATGACAAATCCTTGAGTAAACTATCCCCTGGCTTACCCAGAAGCTTTCGTAGAGTACACAAGTCTTACATCGCTAACTTTGACCATGTCCAATCCGTACATGCTAAACCTGGCGGGGGAAAATACCTATCACTCGAAAACAGGGAACATATCCCGGTAGGCAGAGTCTTCGCAAAGGAGCTAGATGTGGTCTTGGCCTAAAACTTCACTCCTCTACCAACAGTAAATCAATCGTTCGGCGATCAATATCTGCCAGACGCACCATACCCTCGCATTTGGTTTGGATGATTTCTAAGAAAGGACGTCATAGGATTTCAAGCTATTGTTCCTGATTCTATCTACCAAGTCGAGAGACTTCTATTACTTTCTAAAACGATTTACTCTAAATTTGATACCGATGAATGCAATAGTAAATAAGAGGATATTAGTAAGTTCAAGAATCATACTCCTAGGAATTTTTTCATGGACTATCATAACTTTTGCATCAAGAAACATTCTAGACTTATTTTTTCCAGGATCTTTGCACGCTCTTCTTGGGGGCATGACTATCTGTGCATTTCTGAATTCTTTTTTCCTTGTTGCTTCTTTAAAATTTCAATTCTCAAGAAAAAAGATTCTTCTGTCAATTGCGATGTATTCATTAATAACGGTTTTTATACAACTACTTTACGAAACACAAGTTCTGCTTTTGAGAAGACCAGTTCCTATTTCCCGCTATTTAACAACGGCATGTTACTTGTTCACGACCAGTATAATTTTCAGTCTCTTAATCAGAAGGTTTATTCGTGAATGAAACGATGCTATATCTATTTGTCTCCCTAATATATTTAGCTGTATTAGCACCAGACTTGCTCAAGCTTTTCAAGCTAATTCAAAGGCCATCAATTGAAACCAATCTTAGTCGATATCTAAAGAATATCTATCTTATTTTAATTTTCAAAGGTTTTACGCTTTCAATCATTTTGATTGTTTTCAAAGTAAATATTTTTCATTACTCTCACCCTATAAGTTACTCTGATCATAATAAGATTACTTTTTCCGATTTTAAAGGATTGAAAACTCCCGGGCAGCAGCATCAAGGAACTGATGATTTTGCATTTATCAAGACAAATATTGAAATAAAGTGGCATGATAATGCGGTTAGCGTCATCTCCTACTTTCATCCGTCAAGGTCCTACGTATACTTTGATGATCTTGAAAACGAGGCGCTTCTGACACATGAGTTGTACCATTTCCATATCACAGAACTCTTCGCTAGGAAGATAAGAAAGAAAATATCTGACATGAGAGACAAATCAGATAAATCGCAGATAAATGAATTATATTGGCTTCTTCTAAAGGAAGAAGATTCGATGCAATTGAATTACGATTACGAAACTAATCATAGCCAATTGCTAGGCAAGCAACTGAATTGGCAAAAGAAAATTGATAGCCTATTGCTAAATCTTGGATTGTTTGAAAAAACATTGGTTGAGTTTTAAATTAGCGAATTGTTGTAAGAACTATGAAAACAAAAACATTTTACGTCATTGTTTCTTGTATATCAATCCTAAGTTGTAGTGATGATAGCAACTCAAGATATCCTATGCAGAAGAGATATTGGAATACTCAAGATTATGACCAAGTGATTCGTCAGATAAAGTACCATAACCCTAAAGAAGAAAGGTATCCTGAATTTAGCAACCCCAAAACCGCGCCAGTAATTCAGAAACTAGTTGATGTTCAAAACTTTCTCGTAGTTCTGACAGACGACCAATTAGGAGTAAACCACAGGAGCAAGCAAGCAACAGATTTTTTTGAAGAATACAAACAGCTGTCTAACGCTTATTATGTCATCGATCGACAGGATAATTTTGTTTATGGGGAAGAGCTTATTGCTATAATGAAATTTGGATTGGAATTGCAATTGCACTATTTCAAATTAGGCAATGATGATATATTGAAGGATGCTGATGACCCGAATGCCCCTGAGATACAGAGGCTAGTAAAATCGAATGAAAGAACTATTACCAAAAATTTCAACCGTTATCTAGATTTTGTGAATAAGGAAACCGGTCTTGACGAAAAAACTTTGCGATCCTATTGTGATGGGATAAGTGTCTACTTTAATAAGTTGTACTCGAATTTCTCTAATGCAGATCCTCAAATAACCATAAAAAAAGCAGAACTAATGCTAAATAAAACCAAGAACGATAGTGTGCGAGACTCATTGACAGAACTGTTATCCATGTTAAAAAAAGTATAAAGGTTCATAATTGCAAAAAGAGATTGTGGGCTCTATTACCCTCAGTCTTGGTTCTGAGACGTAAAGGTGGTTTTATGGTTTTGATTCCACCAACAGTAAATCAATCGTTCGGCGATCAATATCTGTTTTGACAACCTGCACTTTCACTTCGTCACCTAATGAAATGATCCGGCCGTGTCTTTTCCCAATCACTCGAAATTGCTTCTCGTCAAACTCATAATGATCATCGTCCATATCTGCTAGACGTACCATACCCTCGCATTTGGTTTGGATTATCTCTACGAAGACGCCCCACTCCGTGACACCAGAGACGATCCCTTGAAATTCCTCACCTAACATGCTGGTCATGAATTCCACCTGCTTGTATTTTATCGAGGCACGCTCTGCTTCTGCGGCTCTTTTCTCTCTCTCGGAGGAGTGGACACACTTCTTTTCATAAGATTCACGATCAGGAGACTTGTTGCCTCCGAGGTACTCCCACAGCAATCGGTGTACCATGACATCGGGATAGCGACGTATCGGGGATGTGAAATGCGTATAATGCTCAAAAGCCAATCCGAAGTGTCCCCTAGGATCGGTGGTATATCTTGCTTTTGCCATAGAGCGTATAGCTAGAGACTCCAATACATTTTGCTCAGGTCTGCCTTCTATATCGTTCATCAGCTTATTCAGGCTCTTGGAAACAGCGCCGGTTACTGTCAGTTTATGACCAAACTTGGCGGCAAATTGAGAAAAGGACTCCAACTTTTCCGGATCTGGATCGTCATGTGTCCGATAAACAAATGTGGATGACCCCTCTGGTTGTTTGCCTTCCTTTCTTTTGTAGATAAAGGTGGCAACCTCCCTGTTAGCAAGTAGCATAAATTCTTCGATCATCTTATGGGCATCCTTACGTTCCTTTGGCACCACCGCCAATGGCTTTCCTTGCTCATCCAGTTGGAACCGTACCTCAACTGTTTCGAAGTTCACTGCCCCGTCTTTGAATCTTTTATCTTTTAGCTGCTTTGCCAGGCTATTCAAAACCTCTAGTTCCCCAGCAAAATCTCCCTCCTTCTTTTCAATCCTCTCTTGCGCTTCTTCATAGGTAAAGCGACGATTGGACTTGATAATGCTCCGACCAAAACTCTTTTTGGTAACTTTTGCCTTACTATCCATCTCGAAAATAGCGGAAAAAACAAGTTTTTCTTCATCAGGTCGCAGCGAACAAAGTCCATTAGAAAGCTTCTCAGGCAGCATAGGAATGGTCCGGTCAACTAAGTAGACCGAAGTAGCTCGCTCCAGTGCTTCGATGTCTAGAATAGTCTTGGGCTCGACGTAGTGCGATACATCGGCTATGTGCACCCCGATCTCATACTTGCCTTTGCCAATCTCCTGGATGGATAGTGCATCATCAAAGTCTTTGGCATCAATGGGATCTACTGTGAAGGTGGTTATTTCCCTGAAGTCACGTCGATACTTCAACTCCTCGGGATCTATTTGATCCGAGAACTTATTGGCTGCTTGTTCTACCTTGTCCGGAAACTCAAAGGGTAATCCGAACTCCGCCATGATCGAATGAATCTCGGTCTCATTCTCTCCAGCTGCACCAAGTACCTGAATTACCTCTCCCAAGGGACTCTTGTTCCCTCTATCGTGCCACTTTTTGATGGTCACGATCACTTTATCATTGTGTTTGGCTTTGAGGATTTTCTCCGGGTATACGAATACATCAAAATGTAAATTGCGATTGTCCGGTACCACAAAAGAGTACTTTTCCGATATCTCGATTCTTCCGACAAAATCTGTCTTATGGCGAGATATTATTCGAAGGACTTTTCCTTCCGCTCTAAAGCCATCACTCGCAGGCCGAATAACCTGAACCTCCACACGATCTTTGTCTATCGCAAAATTCAAGTCTTCGGTCCGAACCCATATATCTTCCTCTACTTCGTCGCAAACGATATAGGCAAACCGTGCGTTGACGTGATCAACTGTGCCTTCATATGCTTCGGTTTCGACAAGGCTAACAAACCTTCCATCACTTTTTCGCCGGATTTGATCTTTGGCCTCCATCCCGAAAAGCATGTCTTTTAGGGCATCCTTTGACTTCATGTCACGTAGGCGAAGCAACTTGATCAGTTGCCGGTAGCTATAGCTTTCGCCTGGGTTGGCGATAAATATCTCCTTCAATCTACGCTGTAAACCTCCTATTGGAATTTTTCCATTCTTTTTCCCCTTCGGTGGTTTCTTTTTCTTCTTTCTACTCATTATTGGGGTTAAGACACAAAGGTAGTATGAGCTTCGGTGATGAGCGGCAAGTTTTTGAGTTGCAGATACAACTGGGCCGTTACCACCACATCTCGCTCGCAATATCTTGCAATTCTCTCTAATCCGCTTTCCTCCTGATAATAAACCGGATTGACCTGAGACCCATCAATATCGTCTTTGCTTGACGGGATATCAAACAAATTTGCCAATAAATCTAGCGAGGTGAAGCTTTTGCGGTCTCCAAATTTCCATAGCTCCATGGTGTCAATATGCTGAACTTCCCATGGCTTTCGGCCAGAGATATCTAATGTGTAAGGTAGTCCTAATCGATTTACAAACATCCGTCGACTTAGGTAGGGGAAGTCAAACTCTTTGCCATTGTGAGCGCACAGTTGCAGGGTTTCCTGGTCAAACTTGGTTTCCAGAAAAGTCTTGAAGTCGTTCAAGAGTTGCTTTTCATCATGGTTGGCGAAGGACATCACCCGAAGTCCAATTTCACCCTGTTCTACCTGGTGGAAAATGCCTACAGCGATGACTATCACTTTACCAAACTCTGCGTAAATAGCAGCGCGATCAAAATAGAGCTGCTCGGCAGAAAGCTCATCATCATTTTTGATGAAAATGGACTTTCGCTGCCAGTGTTTTTGCATGGCTGGAGATATCTCTTCCAAATGCTCCGAGGCTGAGACTGTTTCGATGTCAATAACCAGGATATTCTTGAGGTCCCTGATCATGGATGCAAAACCCCTTCTAGCTTTAGCTCTTCAATGAAACTAAGATTTTCTTCTCGGATACTGTCCGGTACGAAGATGTATTTCTTGTCGTAAAGCTGCCCATTAATAAAAAAGCTCACCCAATATTCATTATTGAGATGGAAGACTCCGGGGTCAATCGGCTCGATCAATGCATATTCACCAGCGTCAAGGTAAGGGATCGCATGTCTCAAGGTAGATGTCGCCTGCCTGTTTTCATCTTTAGAGCCATAGCCTTTGGAAGTAATCATCAAGTTATCCATCTTCTTTTGACCTCGATTGATGATATAGACTTTCCAAAACTTATCGTCTGTCTTGGCGATGGTCAGATAGACTTCCTCAACCTCGGGGAATTGAATATCCTTTTTCATGTAAATAATGTCATTTCAAATTGGCGAGCCAGATATGTTTTAAGCTTCTCCTCAACCTCTGGCATATTCGGCATGTAGCCGAGTTCTTTGTGCAGAGAAGTTACAGCCTTATCTGCTATTCCGCAAGGAACAATGTAGCCGAAATAGTCCAAGTCTACATTTACATTGAATGCAAAGCCGTGCATGGTGACCCATCTACTCGATTTTACCCCCAAGGCGCATATTTTTCGGGCCTTATCATCATCTTCAAAGTCGATCCAAACTCCAGTCAGGCCCTCAATTCTCCCTGCGGAAATACCATAGTCGGCTAAAGTCAATATTACGGCTTCTTCCAGATATCGTAAATATCGATGAATATCAGTGAAAAAGTTATCCAGGTCAAGAATCGGATAACCAACAATCTGACCGGGTCCATGATAAGTGATGTCTCCTCCGCGGTTGATCTTGTAAAAGGAGGCTTTTTTATCTGTGAGCTCTTGATGGGATAGCAGCAAGTGACCCTGATCTCCACTTTTTCCTAAGGTGAAGACATGAGGGTGATAACAAAATATCAAGTAATTGTCAGTTGCGACCTGCTTCTCAGGTGGATGCTTTCTATTGGTTATCTTCCGGTCTACGGTACGTTGAAACAAACTTTCCTGATAGTCCCATGCCTCTTGATAATCTTTTATGCCTAGATGCACGAACTTGGTTTTTCTATTTTGGATCATTCGATATACGACTCTAACAATGTCGTATCAGTGGAAGTTTCCAACGTATATTGTTTAATACATGCGGGGATGAGCACCACCTGCCCCTTTTTCAAGGACGAGTTGTTTCCCAAAGCCCTCAGGGTCACTTCACCGTCTAGCACCATATAGATCTTGAATGAGTCCAGGGAAGTCAGACTCACTTCAAAAGGTTTTGTCAGGTTGAGTTTGTTCGTAGTGAAATAAGGACTTTTCACCAACTGTACCCTGGAATCTTTCTTATCGGAATACTGGGTTTTGTAGTCATCATAATATCCATAGTCAATAGCATCTAGTGCTTCTTCTACATGTAGCTCCCGCTTATTCCCCTGAGCATCGACTCTGTCGAAATCGTAGATTCGGTAGGTGATATCTGAAGTTTGCTGGATTTCTGCGATGAGTAATCCTTTTCCAATCGTATGAACGCGACCCGCCGGAAGGAAAAAGACATCTCCATCGTTCACCTCCTCCTGGTTGAGAATATCGGTGAGCTTTCCTTTCTTAAAATGCTCAACATAAGTTTCCTGATCCACTTCCTGATTGAATCCTGATATCAGCGAAGCTCCCGGGTCGGCCTGTACGGCATACCACATTTCGGTTTTGCCAAAAGAATTATGTCTACTTCGAGCAAGTTCATCATTCGGATGGACCTGGATGGACAAATCTTGATTGGCATCTATAAATTTGATCAGCAATGGGAACTCATCTCCAAACTGCTCATAAACTTTCTCACCTACTAGTTCTGATTTGAATTCCTGAACCAGTGATTTTAAGTTTTGACCATGAAAAGGACCATTAACTACTTCTGATATGTCTCCTTCAACACCAGATATTTCCCATGTTTCACCGCAATTGGGTAATGGAGAAAATTCTTTCCCCAGGACTGTTTTGATTTTGTTACCGCCCCAGATCTTATCTTTAAAAATGGTCTTGAAAACTAGTGGATAAAGTGCACTCATAGAAACGAATTCATGGATCGCAAAACTAAAGGAAAATATGGGGAAGACTTGACGGTGGCTTTCCTAGAATCACGGAAAATTGAGGTATTGGAGAAAAACTATCGCCATGGTCGAGGGGAGATTGATCTAATTGGTTTGTGGAAAAACCAGACCCTTCTTTTCATTGAGGTCAAATATCGAAGTAACTCCAATTTTGGATACCCAGAAAGCTTCGTTTCCATGAACCAACAGAAAACCATCATAAGTACTGCTGATCAATACATACACGATATCAACTGGCAGAAAGACATCCGCTTTGATATCATGGCGATTAACGAATCAAATGGTAGTATTGAATATTTTGAGGATGCTTTCCACTAGTTTATCCAAAGATTGAGCTAATAGTAAAAGACCCTAATTTGATAGATACAACGATGCCAATGGCAATAGAAACCAGCACTTTGGCTAGGGTAGCCGTCACGAAGCCCAGGAAAGATCCGAAACCAGACTTGAGTGCAGCACGCCACTGATTGCCGCCGATGAGGTCTCCAATGATTGCACCCAGCAATGGACCTAGGATAATGCCAAAGGGAATCGGCAATAGGACTCCTGCCACTGTACCTATGATGCCACCGTAAATACCTGCTTTTGTCCCTCCAAACTTTTTTGTGGCCATGACCGGAAGCATATAGTCTAGTATGGTAATCCCTAGTGCTAGGAGGGTCCAAAAAATCCACCAACCAACAGAGATCTGATTTTCTATCGCGCTAAAGTGTGTACACCAGAGTGCTCCATACGCCAGTATTGGTCCTGGCAAGGGGGGTAAAACAGAAAAAATGATACCCGCAGCAACTAAAAGAAAAGCCAAAACAATTAGAAAATAGATCATAATAAAGTCAATTAAGCTGACTGCTACAACTTATTTCCAGCAGCTCAAAGCTAAGATTTATCATCTATTTGCCTACTGATTTAAGTCTTTAGCTCTCAAAATCAACAAATTCGGACGCACTTGAAGTGTAGGATTTCCACCCATGGTTCGGAAGTCCAGCTAGTCGGAAAATAATGAATGGAATCAGAGAAGGGTCGAAAGTCTATGTAACTGGATATTGCTGTTAGTTTGGTGGACTATTTCCTTGCTAAAGACATGGCATAGTACATTTCAGTTGCAATCTGGCGACATCTTTCATCATATCGTGAGGTTTCTTCAGGTGTACCATCCGCTACTTTGGGGTCCTCATAGTGTAGGCCAATACGTTTGGCGGAACCCATCACAATTGGGCATTCGGCATCGGCCTCAGAACAGGTCATCACTGCACAAAAAGGACTATGATTGACGGTGGCATCATAGCGTTTCGAAAATGATTTAACAGTAACACCTTCAGCAAAACTCACCTGATAACACGGGTTACTTCCCCCTGGATCATCTATCTGAAATCCTGCTCTACGCATAGCGGCTACTGCGCGTGAATTAAAGGCAGTAGCTTCGGTCCCGCCGGAAAAAGTTCTCACCTCAGGTATATCAAAATGAAAGGCGGCAGCAGCAGCCCAAAGCTGACTAAGGTGACTTCTTCTACTGTTGTGCGTGCATATAAAATTCAGATTCGCTACTTCCCCTGATCGCTTTCTCCCTGTAACGTATTCAGCTACTTCACTCAAAAGGGCTTTCCTATTCGGGGATAAATCCTGTACATCAATCTGAAGCTGATTTAGGTAATCTTGAATCGCTGGATAAAGTCTGTTCATGACCGTTCGTTGTTTCTGCAAATGAATAAACCAAACCGAAGCATCAGTTTGGTTTATTGCAATATTACGATCAAAAGAAATAAAAAAAGAGTTTTAGCAGCAAGGTGATGCTGAATACTTTTTCTCCTTTTGCTCCACATCTTCTTTGAAGTGATATACCTCCCAAGCATATCCATCGGGATCGTTTACCCAAAATTTGTCTTGTTTAGCATAGCAGCACGCGGTATTATCTTCCTCCAGGGCTATTTCCAATCTTTTTTCAATCGCCTGCTTCTTGTCTCTCAAATGTTGGGTTGAGTTGACGCGGAGGCCCAGATGGCCAAATAGCGGCAAAATATTCTCAGCAGGAGATTGAATGAAGGAGATTACCAATCCGGGATTATCCAATTCAAACTTGGCATAGTCAGTTTTGACTTTTACCGGTTCGACCCCAAACAGATCTTGGTAAAAGACCACAGTCCGCTCGATATCTGAAACATGTAAGCCAATGTGAAATTTGTTTTGTTCCATTTGTTTATTGTTTAGTTAAGATCATTCATCTATAATGACGCAGCATTGAAAAATTGATGATGCCACTCGATTAGCAACAACCAGGTGAGGACGGTAGCTTTGCAAAGAGTGCTTCAAATCGGCCTCTTAATGTATGCCAAACCACTTTGTCGATACAGTAGCTCATGGCGGTGCCCTCTATTGCTCCCATAATGATACCTAGCGACTTCAGTTCTTTCAGGTGTTGTGAGATGGTCGCCTGTGCCAGACCCAGCTCATTTACCAAATCACTATTAATACATTGGTCTGCTTTGAGCAAATGTTCCAATATGGCTATTCGAGCAGGATGGGCAAGTGCCTTCGCCATTCCTGCTAGTTCGTTTTGATCCGCGGTAAAAAGGTCTGTCTTGGTGATACCCATTTCTAATTTGTTTTAAGTAAAAGAATTCCTCTTTTAGATATGACTGCCGCTAACATGCCAGCGATAGGTACGAAGATGTATACCCAGATATATTGAAGATTCCCTGAGATAATAGCTGGTCCTATAGATCGGGCTGGGTTCATAGATGCGCCAGTATATGGACCTGCTAAGTAGGCCAGTAGAAATACCACAAATCCTACAACGATACTCGTCAACCATAGTTTTTCGAAAGTGATGATCCATAAGATACTGAGCATCAGTAAAAATGAGATGGTAAATTCAATCCAGCACAGTTTCAAAAAACTGACGGCGGGAAGTGTTTCACCAAGGGTGGTGGTATTGGGGAAGATCTCCAATAGAAGCCAACTTGCTAGAGTAGCGCCTATGACCTGTACCAAAAAGTAAATGATAGCTGATTTGCGTTCAATGACTCTTTCCATATACAAAGCTATCGTGACTGCCGGATTGATATGAGCCCCTGATATGTTCCCGAGCAATACAATCATTATGGTCACAGTTAAGCCAAAGGCTATTGATATCCCCAATGCCCCTATTGACGGAAAATAATTATTGAGGATCACTGCCCCTGTCCCGAAAAAGACCAAATTGAAAGTCCCTACAAACTCAGCAAGATAAGCTTTGACATTCATCATCGCAATATTACGATGATTAAAGCAAATGAGTTACCTGTTTTTATAAAAGCCTGGTTCGGCACTTTTCAACACTACTCCGGA
>JAHCMJ010000021.1 GCA_019192485.1 Cyclobacteriaceae bacterium HetDA_MAG_MS6
ATCTCGATATACTCCGTGATGTAGATGAGCTTCTATTTTCCAAGAACCCACTTACTGGAAATCAGTACCGCTCAAGCTTATCGTACCAGTTCTTTTTCAACAGGTAAGAGCATCCTAAGGTCAATATTAATGCTATGGTTAAATACTGATAGTTCTGAATCACTATCAATACCGGCAAAGCGATAAGACTCACTTGCCAGATTATTCCTATAATGATATTGGTCATATCCCGCCTAAAGTGTTTGTTTTTTTCAAATGTTGGGTCTATTGTCACTACTTTTTGATAAATCGGATTCCAAAACCCCCAGGGTCTAACTTGACGGTAAAAGCTAACGATCACTTCTTCCTCATCGGCTGGAGTAATTAAAGTAGCTATCACACTAGTAATAGTAGATACTACAAGTATGACCGGGAACTGATAGATAGCCGTCATGTTCGGGAGTAATAAAGGCATAATCAGAGCGGATATCAGACCAGAAAGCATACCCCAAAAAAAGCCATAACCATTGAATCGCCACCAATACCACTTCAGCATATTCGGCGCCGCATACCCGGCCCAAAGTGCAGAAACAATCCACTGCGTGATACTGTCCACCGTATCGATGATTAGACCTAGCCCAATACCAAGCAACAACACCAAGGCTGATGCCAGGTAACTTAATATCACATATTGCTTGTCGGCTGCATGCGGATTGATGTATCTTTTGTAAATATCATTTACAATATAGGCCGGAGCGACATTTAGATAGGAAGATATCGTAGACATAAAGGCTGCAAGCAAACCGGCAATAAGAAGACCTTTCAACCCAACAGGGATGAAGCTGTTGACGACGTATGGCAGTATCAACTCCAGGTCCAGATTATCGCCCATAGCTAGCAATTGATCGTTAAAAAAAACCAAAGCCAGTACAGTGATAGCACCTACCATCATAAATCTTGGAAATAGCAAAACAACCGAGTTCAAACCACTCATCATCGCCGCATGCCTAGGAGTTTTATTTGAAAGAATTCTCTGCATATCATGACTAGGTATAGGACCCGCAGCACTGATAAATATGCCCTTAAAAAGCATCATCATAACAAAAGCACCAAATAACGTCGTCCCATCTTGAATGATCCGACCATTAACCGCGTCTAGTGTGCCTGTCCAATCCAAGTCAAGATGCCAACCAAATAGAGGTTGATCCCAATTCTCAGGAATAGCCTGATTCAACATCTCAGGCGATACAGCAGCAATAGCAATAAAACCAATTATTAGAGCTGTAATAGTCATGATAATGAACTGTAGTACATCTGTGGCCACTACGCTAAAAAGCCCACCCAGTACAACATAAGTACCTGTAAATACCATCATAATGATTGCGTAGGTATTGGGAGAGATATCCCATGGTAGGAAAGTTTCCACAAACTTACCAATGCTTACAAAGGCATAACCTAGAAAACCCATAACACTTACAAGCGCAAATACTACCACGATGATATGAGACATCTTCGCTCCATGACCGCTACCAAATCTGGTGGTAATCCACTCGGCACCGGTAACCGCATTGGAGCGCCGCAGCCAAATGGACAAAAAGACCATCATGAATATCTGATTGAAAAAAGGCCATAACCAGGGAAACCAGATACCTTTCAACCCATAAACAAAGAAGATAGATACCAACCACATGGTACCTGAGACATCAAACATGCCTGACGCATTGGACACGCTGAGTACATACCACGGCATGCTCCGCCCTCCCAGGAAATAAGAATCTAAGTTTTTCGACGCTAGTTTGGTGAAATATAAACCTAGTAAAATCGTAAGGCCGAAATAAGATAGGATAATAACAATATCCAGAAACTCTAGCTGCATGAGGTGATGATTGTTCTTTTGGTAAATAGGTAACGATCCTTGTGAATACTTGAGAGGTATTTATCTAGAACCTCACCACTAATAACATAAAAAAACCATCTTGAGTGATTGACACGCTAAGATGGTCTTTGTGAAAAGTAAAATTGACCAATAAAGTCCTTTATAATATTACGGGTATAAACTCAGGCAGTACCATCATTATTTGGTGAAACCTAAACTTGTTGAGGTCCTTTTTGCATAGCCGCAAAAACTAGCATTGACCGACAGTGAAATCACCTCCAATTCAGCGTTTCCCCCTCAGGTTAAAAACTCGGGAAACGTTGAATCCAAAGTGTATATCTCCGTCAAAAAAATCACCGCTAGTTTCCCCGATAAATCCACGCTCATTCATTTGACGCGCATTTGTAAAGTGTAACTGAAATACGTGCCCTCCCGTCTCGAGATCAAAACCTATTGCAAGCGCATTTTCTGCGTTAGGGTCTTCCTGATTGACCTGATAATAGTACTCTACATTGATTGCCAAACGCGTGGTAAGCTTCATTCTTCCTCCTACTCCTATCGCCAGCAAATCATTCTCCTCCTCTGGCAATAGCACCAGATTGCGATGTACCATCGTCGGCATCACCTGAAACGACAGATTGGAGTCGAATTTCCTTGCGATTAGCAGTTGATAGGTATATGCAAACTTATGTTTGGTCTCATATTGCAAATTATTTTCGGGAAAGTCCAATGTTCTGGCCGCTGCACTGACAAAAGCAGCAGCAGAGATTGGGATACTATTGGATTGTGCCAGCAACTTGTACTTGATAAAACCATCATAGACCTTCTGAAACGAAGATCGACCGACTCCAACATTGAGATTGTCAGTCACTCCATACTCCAAAGCAAACCTTACCTGAGCATCGTCTAGTCCGTAAAGTTCCTTTACCCCAGTATTGATCATGCCAAATCTATGGCCAATGACAAACTCCAAAACATTTTTGGTCCTGGTCTCTATCGTATGGCCATTGACCAGCCTTGTACTCTTAAAAGTTGCCGTAACTTTTCTATCGCCACCCTCAGACTGACCGGCCAAAATATCCATAAGTTCATCTTGAGCTTTCGAGACGAAGGACATAAAGAGTAATACAACTAATATCTCAATTCGTTTCATAAGGCTTGTATTGGAATTTCACAGTAACATCTACCTTCTCAGCAATATTGTAAAACAGGGCCTTAGGTATCTTAATTTTGTAGTCTTGCAAAACGACTTGAAACTTAGCTTCGACAGAAACTCCGTCACTGCTTAAATCAATGTCTGCAGGTATCTCGACTTCCTGTGTTCTGCCATGAATATAAAACTCACCCGCAGCAACAACCTTAGCTTTGCCTTGCTGGTTTTTCCAATCTTTTATCTTGCCTTTGAAAGTAGCGTTGGGGTACTTTTCGGACTCTAGATAGTTTTCATTAAAATGTTCCTGCATAAGTGACTTTTCGAACTCGAAGGAAGTAATAGGTACCGTGAACGCAAACTCACCGGTTCCGATATCTAAAACACTTTTGCCATCCTTATTTTCGGCTTCAATATCCTCTACAGGCGCCTTAGAGTAAAAGTGTACGTAGGAGGATTCACTCAAGAATTTCTGTGCATAAATTGTCATACTGAGCGTCAGGCCCATTGCAAAAAGTATTATTCTCATGGTCATTAGGATTTAATTATCTTGACTACCACAGTCTACCCAGGAGGCAATAAGCTGCACCTGATCTGCGGGAAGTGAACCAGAAGGAGGCATAGTACCTGCCGAGGTTCTTGATTTTATTCTATCTGAAAAATTAATAATCTGGGCATTGCTGGTCAACAAAGGGCTTCTAGCATTCAAATGACAACCTGATAAGGCACAGTTGGCATTAATAATAGGTACAATATCATCATTGAGCGAAACACCGATTTTGGCCCTTATCGAAGTAGTGCTACAGCCGTTGCCATCCCGAACAGCAACCTCATAGGTACCAGCGCCTAATCCATCAAACTGGCTTGAAGTACCAAAAGCTCCTCCATTGAGACTGTACTCATAAGCACCATCTCCTCCTGATGCAGTCGCTGTGATGACACCATCATCCGCACTACATCCACCTGATACTCCTAATACCACACCGATTGCATCATCTCCGGCAAGTACTATAGTAGTATTGGATGTGCATCCATTATCGTCCTCCACAACAAACGTAAAACTGCCATTGGGAAGGCCTTCAAAGGTTTGCGAACTTTGAGGTACCCCGTCTTCAACCTGAAAAGAAAATGGCTCCACACCTCCTTCAACAGACAAAGTCACTGAACCAGGAGTGGTACACGTAGGATCCACTGTCGAAGCTACCGAAAGCTTAGGGCCCGCCTCACTACAGTCGGGTTTGAGATCATCTTCACTATCAGATGCGCATCGACTCAGTACGAGGAAGGCGAGAATAGTTAGGAAGGAAATTCTTTGCATTGCTATTGTAAATTTTTAAACAGTATGACCACATTACAATACAAAGGTTTGATGGGTTGCGCCATCAAATAAAAAAATCAGATAATTTCCGAATAGTTACTGATAGAATGTCTCGTCCTCGGCACGAACAATTTCCCAAGTGTGATCTGCCAGTAGTCTCACTTCGGCAACGAATCCCTCAAAAGGAAAACTCCTGCCCCACTCGTCAGGAGAAACCATAGAAAGTACATCTTGCCCGTTTTTCCGGAGGTAGAGATAATAGACCTTGTTCATGACCGGATCAAAACCCATCTCGGCCAGATATATCCTCTCAGAAATCTCCACACGTTTTTTCAGGTAGTTAGCCTGCTGTACCAAGGTTTGCATTTGCTCTAGCAGCTGTCGAAACTGGCGGTCGGTTTGGTCATGCATGGCTGCCACGGCATTACCTTTGATGCGGCCTTTATCCTCCGGTTTGACAATAGCGCTACCAACTGAGTGTGCATGAGCGATCAGCCCAGGGTAGTCAGCAATCTTATCTTTCTCTTTTTCCAGATCAATCTTGGATATGTCAATCTTATCGCTCAATTTTTTAATTAGGGTTGTGTTATTCTCTCCTTCAAATTTCCTTTAGCACCTGGCCACGTAGTTCGATTGCTGATATCGATTCCTATGACAACCATAATCAATAGAAACAACAGGGCCAAAATGAAAAATAAACGTTTGGATCGTTTCATATTCTGTCTTGAGAACGCCAAATTTGGGCAATAGTTTAGAAAAAAAAGACCAAATGAACGTAAAAGGAAAGCTAGTAGAGAAGTTTGAGACACAAGAAGTATCTGCATCTTTCAAGAAAAGGGAGTTTGTCATTGAGTATAGTGAAAATCCTCAATACCCCGAATTCGTCAAATTTGAGCTGATCCAGTCCAATTGCGATCAGATTGAGCCTATTGCTGTAGGCACGGAAATTAACGTGACATTCAATCTGAAAGGACGAAAATGGACGGACCCACAAGGCGTTGTGAAGTATTTCAACAGCCTCCAGGCTTGGCGAGTGGAACCAGCAGTCGCAGAAGTACAGAGTCAGCCCGACGCTCCATCAGAGGGAGAGGCTACCTGGTTGAAGGAAGACTTTTCAGCAGACGATGATCTTCCTTTCTAAAATCTTTTCTTTCTAAATGTTATAGGAATATAGTCATCCGTGGGAATGCCAATATGAGCTAACTCCCACTCCTGATTATAGCTACCAACAAGGTTTTTTATACATTCTACTCGGTCTTCCGTTGGGAAAGGGCACTCTTCCCAATAGAATATTTCTACTCTATAATTGTATTGTTTTTTGATGCCATTGATTTTTACCTCAACCTCAATGTCCTGTTCTTCGTTAAGTTGTGGTATCTCGATACCAATTATACCCATATCAGATCATATTAATTTTGACTATAATAGCATCAAAAAACATACCTAAGCTCTTAACTCACTGATCATCAGAATGTAGTAATCTATTACAAATCTGTAAAGTGAACGATATCAAACACTCCATGTCCGCTCACAGATCATACCCAAGACTAAAAAGACCCTATGCTTGGCAGACCCTTTCAGCACTGCTTTTCATAATTTTAACCTATTCATGTAGAAATATGGCTGGTGATGAGGTTAATCGACCTTCCCCTCTGACCATAGATAGCACGATGCTCAATGGAGCCCCGGTGAAAATTATCTACAGTAGCCCAGCCGTGAGAAAACGCAAAATATGGGGTGAGTTAGTCAAGTACAATAAGATGTGGAGAACAGGTGCAAATGACGCAACCTACCTCGTTGTTGGTGATGACATCTATGTAAATGGACAACTACTACCTTCCGGTAAATATGCTGTTTTCACCATTCCCGGCGAGGAGAAGTGGAAAGTGATTATCAACAAAGAGTGGGATCAATGGGGCGCCTATGATTACAAGCAGGATTTAGATGTAATGCGAATCGATGTAGAGCCTAAGTTTACCAGTACATTACAGGAACGAATGACCTTCCGCTTCGAAGAAAAAAGGTTAGTATTCCATTGGGAACATCTAACATTCTCACTTGATGTAGAATAAGGAGCTTTATCGTTTTCTAATGGCCTCATTGACGATCCTGACAATCAACCCCGTCATTTTCGAAAGAGTCTCATTGCATTCTCCGATCAAGAACCTTTTTTTCATCAACTGCGGGTCGATATACCCAATGTACACGTCCTCATTTTCCTCCCAAACCATAATCTTTAGAGGCAGATCTAATGCCGCAGTCTGTTCACATTGAATTAACTCAGTAGTCAGGTTAGGGTCTTCAAACAGAATCACTTTGGTATCATGAATAGTGATCCCACGTTCTTTTGCAATTTCGTCGTGCGAGACTGTCTCGAAAAAAATCAGGCCCTTTTCTTTGATGATATCAACAATCTTGTCCGTTGTGCGGGGGACGTCCATATAACTCTTATATACGGTAATATTCTGAGCAAAAAGAGATCCCGAAGCAAAACTTAGAAAAAAGACCAGCATAAAGCTCCTATGCATAATGTATACTTATTTGATCACAGTTGTTTGCGCCGAAACTACATTTTAAACTGATATGAATCAAAATATTTTGTTGAAATTGTAAGCCATAGATCTAATAATAGGATATCGTAATTAAGAATTATTTTTACAGAAACCTTATCAGCAACTCATGAATATATATGCCAAGCTTACCTTACTCTGTCTCTTCCTAGTAGTGTTAAGTACCTCGGTACTCTTCTATTTCACCAACAGGCAGTTTGAGAAAACACTTCGAGCAGAAATCCTTTCTACTTTGCAGCAGCGATCAGAGGAATCCATTGATGGGATTGGAAGGTTTATATACTCACGGATCAATGACATTAGGCTGGCATCAAAGCATCCCTACTTTATCGATTCAGGTGTACAATCAGAAGAGATGATCTCTAAGTTACAAGAACTCGAATCCTTAAACGATCTGTACTATAGTTTTTCATACTTTGATAATAACAGAACCCGGATTGCTGACAGCAAGCGGCTCTCCATTGGCAAGCAGCATAGTGGAGGAGGATATTGGGATAAGCTGGAGGGTAGATCCGACGCCGTGATGGATATCGCTACTTCGGAGTCGGTAGGACGAGTAGTCATGCACTATGCAGCTCCTGTCGAGGATGCAAGCAATGATAAGCAAGGAGTTATTGTTGGCAGAATTCTGGTGGATGAGCTATACAAGATTATGGGTGATTTTTCCCTAAGCAATGATAGCACTCGTCGTCTCGATGTGAACCTAGTTGACAATACAGGTACTATTCTATACTCGAACGTAAAAGGGTCCAAAGCACTCGCAGATAAGTACCCTGATTTCGACCTGGTCAAAACTGTGAATAGCGGAAATCTTGATTTCCACGAAAGCACCGATAAACTGTATTTCATATCGAAGCAACATGGATACTTGAGCTATGCCGGAAATGATTGGACCCTTATTCTAAGTATCACCAAAGATCGGGCATTTTCTCCTCTATTCGAGATTAGAAAGCAACTTGTTTGGGTGATCATACCTGTTTTACTTGGATCAATTATACTGGCATTAATAGCGGCTAATATATTTGTCCGGCCCATCATCCAGCTGAGCAAAGCGGCTAGCGAAATCGGCAAGGGTAACTTGGAAACTAAGATAGAGATAACCTCTAAGGATGAGATTGGCACTCTTGGTCGTGAGCTTAAACATGCCTCTGAAATCCTAATTGAAAGACTCGAAGAGCAGAAGGGGCTCAATCAGCAATTGGAGGACCAGAAAAAAGAAATTGAGGCGCAAAAGGCAATGACGGAAGAATCTAACAAGCAGGTAGCTGATAGCCTTACTTATGCAGAGAGAATTCAGAAGTCCATGCTACCTGATATTGATACCCTCAAAAGAGTAGTTCAGGATGCATTTGTATTCTATCGACCAAAAGATGTCGTAAGTGGCGACTTTTACTGGGCAGAGCGGGTCAGGAAAGGACGAAGCGAATATCTTATCGTTGTTGCCGCAGATTGTACCGGCCACGGTGTACCCGGTGCCATTATGTCTATTATGGGTAGTAACCAGCTAACCAATATTGTATACTATCAAAACTACCTCGAACCAGAAAAGATTCTTGCACGCCTTGACAAAGGCATCAAGCTGGAGTTGTACAGAGATGACCCTGACGCCCGCAAAAGAGATGGTATGGAGATTGGTGTCTGCGTCATCAATCTAGACGACTTAAAAATGGGCTTTGCCGGTGCAGGCATCCCATTGTATATGATCCGAAATGGAGAGCTTGAAATACATAAGTCCCCAAAATACATGATAGGTGGTATGGATGGTACTGAAAAGGAAGTAGAAGAACAGCTATCCACTCAGGAAATACAGCTAAAGGAGGGAGATAGGCTTTACATGTCAAGTGACGGTTATCAAGATCAGTTTGGTGGTGAGGATGACAAACGTTTCATGGCGAAAAATTTCCGAACCTTGCTCATCGACAACGCAAAAGAACCCATGAATAAAGTTGCCCAGGTAGTGCAGGAGAGGTATGATGGTTGGAAGGGAGAAGCATCCCAAACGGATGATGTCCTAGTACTCGGAATCGAAATATAGGTATTTTCTCTTCTACGTTGCGTGCTTCGCAAAATGACAAGCGAAGATCAAGCATCACTTAACTAAACGAAAAAAGCCCTCCGGTTGGAGGGCTTGGTATTTAGATAAAATCTAATGCTAATATCGTACGAGTAAACTCTCTTCGACTTTGAGCTGGTAGAGTTCGTCAAGTGCAGTGTTGAGATCGGTCATTAGCTCCGCGCTCAACTCAAGATCATCACTTGGATCCTCAAAATCACCCAACTTCAAACCTAGCTCTCGAATTTGAGGCAGACACTTCAGCAAGATTCTTGACCATGCTTGCGGACTTATATTCTCAATACACCAATTCTTATAGTTAGTTGCCTTTACAGTCATAATTTCTTTCAATCAAATACTTTGAATCCAACAAGAGACAAATCGTCGTTTAATCCGCTCTCTCCTACCCAGTCATTTAATGTTTGGGATAGGAAACTCTCTTGCTCAGAAAGTTTTTTAGACTGGATCGACTTCAAGAGTTCTTCAAATTTTTCTCTCGAAAACTTCACACCATCCGGGTTCTCTTGATTGTAGAATCCATTGGTAAACGCATAAAATGTAGTCTCCGGCTTCAACTCCACTTCGGTAGCCCTGAGGCTGGATACGTCCTTGTCTCCTTCAAAGACTGTCACCTTTTTCCCCTCAAACATGATAAGCTCCTGATTGAGTCCGCTAAACTGGAGAGTCTTACTATTGTTGTCTATCAAAATCATAGATGCCCGGATATCACATGCCAATTCATTAGAACCTGCTGCATCCAATTCTTCCTTCAAGTATTTCAGAATATCCCCTGTATGAAAAATTTTCCTATCCTGGATCAATTCATTCAAAATACTATCCGCGATCAACGTTTTCAGAGAACCTACGATACCTTTCCCGTCAAATTCCAGCATGGCAAGTGCGGTATAATCTTCATTTCGAAAATTAAGACTGGTTGCCCAAAAGAATTCTTCACTAAAAAGGTATTTGGTCTGATACAATGAGAAATGATCCTTGAAAATCCTTTTCAAGTACCTTGGTGTAGGTAGCATAGACTTCTGCAGCTCTCCTGCATATCTGATACTATCAATAAGCCTGGAATTGATATTGTTCAATTCCTTTGTGCGTTCCTGCACCTTCTTCTCCAATTCTTCATTGGTCTCCTCTAGCTCCTTGACATGCTCAACGCTATCTTGAGCATGTTGATAGCTTTCCATGGCCCTGTCAAGGACAGCCTTCATCTCGTCAAAGTTCCACGGCTTGGTGATGTATTTATAGATACCACATCTATTGATACCGTCTTTGATGGCTTCAATATCAGTAAAGCCGGTTAGGATGATCTTGATAACGTCAGGAAAGTCCGGTAGAATCTTTTCCAGGAATTCTGTTCCAGTCATTTCCGGCATTCGCTGATCGGTAATGATCATATGAACCTCATGCTCTTTGAGCATTTCGATAGCATCAAGCGGACTAGTAGCAGTGTAGATTTTAAAGAATCTCCTAAAATTGGATTTAAATACTCTCAGATTTGTCTCCTCATCGTCAACATACATGAGAGAGTATTTCTTGACCTTCTTATCCTCACCTACTTCCTTGTCTACTAATTCTTCCATGGTTTTACTTGAGAACTAAGTTTAGCTTATGAATTTTTCTTCGCCTTCACTTTTTCAGCCTTCTTCTCCACAGCCTTCTCTATCTTTTTCGGCAAACTTATAGCAAATTCAGTACCCTTACCTTCTTCACTAGTCAATTCTATTTTTCCACCATGTTTTTCGATGATGCCATAAGTAATGGACATTCCCAATCCAGTACCTACTCCGACCGGCTTAGTGGTAAAGAATGGCTCCCAGATCCTAGCCTTGATGTGCTCGGGGATACCTACTCCATTATCCTTGATTCTAACCTGGATTTGGTTATCCATCTCCTCGGTATAGATCGTGATCTCACCATTCTTTTTGTCCTCAGGCAATGCCTGTATCGCATTATTCAAGATATTCATGAATACCTGGTTAAGCTGACCAGGATAGCACTCTATATCATGCATCTTGTCATCGTAGAATTTGGAAACTTTCACCTTGTTCTTGGTCTTGTTCCTCAAAAGTGTGAGCGTGGCATCGATGTTTTCGTTGATGTTGGCTTGCTTGACTTCTTCCTCATCAAGTCTAGAGAATACTCTCAGACCTTTCACGATCTCAATGGTTCTGGTCACACCATAGTTAATGTCCTTCACAAGGTCATCTAGCTCATCCATCAACTCATCAAACTCGTGCTCTTCCTTGAGCTCTTTCACTTCCTCCTTCACTACTTCAGGATCCTCACCATCATCTAGTCTACTGTACTCGTCAATGATTTCCTTTAGAGATTCTATTGACATCTTCATGGAGCTCATTCCACTAGAGATAAAGTTGATCGGGTTATTGATCTCATGAGCAATACCGGCAGTCAACTGGCCTAATGAAGCCATTTTTTCTGAGTGTACTAACTGAGATTGAGCACTTTTCAGTGATTGCATGGCATTGCTGAGTTCATCCTTACTTTTCTTCTCTTCATCAAGCAATGTCTTCAACTTCTTCTCTGCAAGGAATAACTTCTCGTTATCCTGTAGTTGCTTATCTGCTAACTCTCTGATCTCCACCTCTGAGTCTTGTAGTTTTTGATAAGCCACTTTCAATTCTTCCTGGGCACCGATCAACTGCTCATTAATAGCAATCTGCTCCTCGGTACTTTTCAGCAACTTAGACTCTGATTCCTGCAACTTGGTATTCTTCGTCTCGAGTTCTTGCCTTGATTCGACCAGCTGCTTGTTAATTTTCTTTTGCTTCAAAAAACTGATTTTCAGCTGTTTCTCAGAATTTTTTACTTTCTGAAAAGCTTTGTTGGCCGACAGGTAGTTGTCACTGGCTAGTTTCACTAATGGACGGACGATGAAAAGTGCTTGGAGCAGTAGGAAACCAGCAAAGATGCCCATTACCAGCTTTTCGCCAATACTGTAGCCAGTCTTTTTGAATTGTGAATTGCCAAGGAAATAATCTGTAATATTCTCTGAGGCAACTTGATACTTACGAACAGTATTGAGCAATGTTTTGATCGATGCCCTCAGAGACAGATAATTGACATCGGCCACATCCCGGGTAAATTGAATACCCACCAGGTTGGATGCATTAATGTTCATTTCATTATAGAAGAACTTCAGGTCCTCCTGTAGCTTCTCATACTCCGAGGTTTTTGATGGCGCAGAAATACCAAGTTCCTCACTACCATCTATAAGAGACTGATGCGCTTTCCTCCATTCCGGAAGGATACGGCCTAGCTCTGTTTGAAATATGGTAAAGTTTCGTTCTGTATCTGAGTACCCCATCCCTACAGCAGCTTTTGTGATCTGCTGGCCTAGCGCTTCTTGTCTAGCCGAGATGCTAACTAACTGAGGGTCTTCATTGAAGAACTCAATAATCTTATTCTGAACAAAAAAGATATAATACCCTACAGATCCCGCTATAACTAGCGCTGTGATCATGTAAGCAATTGCATATAGGTCTTTCTTCATAGTCGGTTGGATTTATATATCACCCAAAAAAGAGACTTTCTCTTCTTAAAAATAACAAATTTAATTCTCCAAAATAAGGCAAACATTTCATTATTGTTAGTAAAAATGCCCGTTTTTGCTACAGATTCAGGATTTATTCGCGATAAATTTGAAGAAACATGAAGTGAACAGGGTCAAAATGACAATTTCTTGGAAAAAACCAAAACCCTCATTATAAGTTGATTAGTTAACTTGCAGGGACTAATAAATCAAAGGTATCGGCATTTCACTGAAACCTTTACTTTAAGTATAGATATCTTTCAGATTAGAAGATAAACATTTAATATGTTGCATATCTCTGGAAATAGTCTTTACTTTTCGTTTTAAAATCATTTAGACATAAATGGATTACTTAAGGAGTTACAAAAACATATATGATCAAAACATCATCTTAATGTACAAAGGTGAGCTGACTTTTGATCTGGTAACTTCCATGATCTCAACCCTGGAAGAAAGACTTGAGGAGTTGGAGGAGAACAGGAAAGTTAAGAAGAAGTTTTACAATGTCGCGACAGAGTGCATTCAAAACCTTTACTATCATCTGGATGAAGTAAATGCTGATGAGGTGAGGATAAGTACTTACGATGCAAATTCGGCATTGGTGTTGATTGCCGCTAGGAAAAGATTTTATAGCTTACAGACTGGAAATTATATTCCTACTAAAAAGGTAAGTGAGATAGAGAAAAGACTCGAGGATATTAATGGTGTCCCGGCAGATGAACTTAGGGCATTGTACAAAAAGGTACTAAATGAACAAGAGTTTTCTGACAAAGGCACCGGTGGTTTAGGATTTATAGATATTGCAAGAAAAACAGGAGGACAAAAATTGAGATATAAATTTCAACCAGTTTCCGACGAAGTTTCTTATTTTACTTTTCAAGTTAGATTGCCTAGGGACTTCGACTAGGTCTTAATTGCTGTGGACTGTTTATGGAAAAAATTTTCATAGAACCTACTAGGGTTACACCCCTTATAAATTTCGATCCTGATGAGGGAATTTTAGAGATGCGTGGACGATCAAGTCCCGAGAACTCCATTCAATTCTTTCAAGCTGTGATTGACAACTTAGACGAGTTTGCCAAAAGTGGTAATGGTGAGCTGACGGCGAATCTAGCCTTTGAATATTTCAACACTAGTTCTTCTAAATGCCTTTTTGATATTTTTAAAAAGTTAAGTAAAATTGAAGAAAGTGGAAAAACTATTACGATTAACTGGTTTTACGAAGAGGGAGACGATGACATGATGGAAGCCGGTGAAGATTATAGTGATCTACTTGACTTAAATTTTAACTTTTTAGAGATAGAAGACTAGGCTTAGGAAGATAAATGGATAAATCGAGGGAGCTGTATCATGAGGAAATCAAGGCCTTACGAGATTTTAAAGGCAAGATTGATACCCATGCTATATATAAAGAAGACCTCGATGACTTCTCCGACCAATACGAAGAACTTGTAGCGCAAGCTAAGGTCATTACACGGGTAAGCGATCGACTACAGAAAAAGCTCGATACCGCCAACATCCAAATACGTGAGCAAAACGAAGAAATCAAGGAAAAAAACATTGAGTTGGAAAAGACCATCCAACAACTCGTACAAGCACGAGTTGGTCGCAGAGCTTCCACGATTATGTTTACGGTAGCCATCCTACTCTTCATTTCCGAAGAGTATTACCTAGAGTCCATGATCAGCAATATTGTTTCAGTCTGGTACTTTGATTTGGCAATCAAAGGCGGACTTGCAGTGATACTGAAATTTTTGGAGTCGGGGCTTGAAAGCTACTTCCTCAACAGGGAGAAAAAGAAAATAATCAAGCAAGAAAAGAGTAACGAATTGCAAACAGCTATTGGATAAACGTAAAAAACACGTTTTATTCAAAGAGCCCCTATAACTCTTTATCCATAAGCATTGGAAATGAAGCACATAATGTTTATCATGCGTTTCAATTTTTAATGTTAGCTACATGGATTTTTCTACTATTGACATTGTTGTATTTGTTAGTTATTGTCTACTCATTGTGGGGATTGGCCTTTATGTGTCACGAGACAAAAAGGGTCATGAGAAGAATGCCGAAGATTACTTCCTCGCCAGTAAATCTTTACCCTGGTGGGCAATAGGAGCTTCATTAATAGCAGCTAACATTTCTGCTGAGCAATTTATTGGAATGTCCGGCTCGGGATTTGCTATTGGCCTGGCGATAGCCTCCTATGAATGGATGGCTGCTATCACCTTACTTATTGTGGGAAAGTACTTCCTCCCCATTTTCATAGAAAAAGGACTCTACACCATCCCCGAATTTGTTGAGAAAAGATTTAGCACCAATCTAAAAACCATTCTCGCGGTATTCTGGATAGCATTGTTTGTTTTTGTCAACCTGACTACCGTTTTGTACCTAGGTGCCAAAGCACTAGACACTATTATCGGATACGGTGATGGATCACTTTTGATAACTAGTATAATAGGTCTGGCTGTTTTCGCCGCAGCATATTCCCTTTGGGGAGGTCTTTCTGCTGTTGCTTGGACAGACGTAGTGCAAGTTGTTTTACTTGTCTTAGGTGGATTAATTACCGCCTTTATCGCGTTAGATCAAGTAGCTCCAAATGGCGGTGTTATCGCAGGATTCAAGCATATATTTGAGGTAGCCCCTCAGAAATTCTCAATGATTTTGGAAAAGGGTGAAATTATCACGCCGAATGGCAAAGATGCCTGGTGGGACTTACCTGGACTAGCTGTACTACTCGGTGGCATGTGGGTGGCTAACATCTACTACTGGGGTTTTAACCAATATATTATTCAAAGAACCTTGGCAGCTAAAAGTCTTTCAGAATCTCAAAAAGGTATTGCTTTCGCGGCTTTCCTAAAACTAATCATTCCATTAATTGTGGTAGTACCGGGTGTTATTGCATTTGTAATGAATACCGATGCCTCCGGTAACGTAACTCAGGTCGTTGCGGATCCAACGTTTTTTGGCTCAAGTGGAAACATTGTTAATGACAATGCTGCTCCATGGCTTATTAAAACCTTTGTGCCAGCAGGGCTCAAAGGTTTGGTATTGGCAGCTCTAGCTGCCGCCATTGTATCATCGCTAGCTTCTATGCTCAACTCAACGGCTACCATTTTCACCATGGATATCTACAAACCTTATTTCAATAAGAAAGCCTCGGATAAACAAACTGTTAACGTCGGCCGCCTTACAGCTGCTGTAGCACTGATCATAGCTATGCCACTTGCTACGCAGCTAGGCAATGTCGGTCAGGTATTCCAGGTTATTCAAGAGTATACTGGTGTAGTAAGTCCTGGTATCCTGGCTGTATTTATCACAGGCCTCTTCTGGAAACGCTCCACAAATAATGCCGCCATCTGGGGTGTCATACTCTCTATCCCAATTGCCATGTTCTTTAAAGTAGCTCCGAATGGTTGGAGTGATGCAGCTATATTCCCTATACTACCTTTTATGAACCAAATGATGATCACCTGTATAGCGTCAATAGCAATTATTTTGATCATCAGTCACCTAGAAGGGAAAGGTCAAAATGATGAAAAAGGTATTCCACTATCAAAAGACCTATTCAAAACACCCCCTGCTTTTAATATCAGTGCGATTACAGTATTAATTATCGTAGCATTTCTATATGCTTTCTTTTGGTAAAAATATTGGGGTCATCTAAGCTAAATACAGCCCAACGAAAACTAGCTTCTCAAATCACCAGCTGGAAGTTTAAGCTTTTTCTATTGAGTAAGCTACCCATGGGCTTATTGGCCGGACTTAAAATTGAGTCCATTGATGAGTCCTCGACAGTTACTTCAGTGCCTTACAACTGGCTGACTAAAAACCCATTTCAGTCCATGTATTTTGCTGTGCAAAGCATGGCTGCTGAGTTGTCTACTGCTGCAAGCTGCCTACTGGCTGTCCAAGGTCAAGACGTTTCAGTAGCTTACATTATCGTAGATCATGAGGCCAAGTTCTTGAAGAAGGCCACCAGCAGAGTTTACTTCACCTGTGCTGATAGCAACATAGCTTTTGAAGCGGTGGAAGCTGCCAAAGCTACTGGAGATTCGCAACAAGCTACCTTCATGACTGTAGGCAAAATGGGCGACGGGACTGTCGTATCAGAATATAAATTCACCTGGTCTTTCAAGGTCAGAAATGTCCTATAGCTCCTTTAACAACTTGTTTCCAGGAGATTGTTTGATAGTTTCATCTATCGTCTGCATGAGTGACTCTATCTCTTCATAGAGCTCATCTTCATTGGTCTTGAGCTCATTGAAACCTTTGTATTCCACCTTCCTCAGGACTGTATGGATATCGATTCGATTGATGTCCAACGCTGGTTGATATATTTCAGCCTCTTCATTAGCTACTTTATTCAACAACCCTACCTCTACCAGCTCATCACAAATATCTTTAATAAAACGGTAAGGGATTTGAACTATAGCAGATAGATCACTGACTGTCAGTGGTTTACTCCCCATCTCAAAGTTTTTCACAATATGCCTCAGGATAAGGATAGTTACCTTTCGCTTATGTATACCGCTCATTTGCATACTCTTGCTATCGTAATGCCACGTGATGGCATGCTGAGTAGCAAAAGCATACTCGGCTCCAAACAATACTATGAGCCAACTGAGTTGCAGCCATATCATGAAAAGTGGAAAGGCGGCAAAACTACCATATATAGCATTATAACTGGAGAGGAAGACTTGTACCTCTAACCAAGCTAATTGCGTGAGCTGATAGGCAGTTCCTGCCAGAATACCAGCCGCCAGCGCTGGAAAAAGTTTTACCCTGGTATTTGGAAAAATCAAATACAGCAATGCCAGGAAAAGCCATATTAAAACATAACGACCAAAAGAAATAAGAGGCTTCAAATAGGACAAAACCTCGAATTGCTCGCTTAGATTGTTGAGCTGTGAGGTCACAAGAGCAGTTGCACTACCCGATAATATTACAAACACAGGGCCTATTATCATGATAGCCAGATAGTCTGAGAGTTTCCTTTGCCAGGTTCTACTTCGAGTATTCCATATCTGATTGAATGAGATCTCGATGTTATACATCAACCGGAGGACGGCATAGATTAGGAAAACAAAACTAATTCCGGCAATAATCCCTCCTTTTGCGTTCTCAATCATCCTGGAAGCAAATTCCAGGGAGGTTTTCAGCACTGTCTCCTGTCCGCTAAAAAACTTGCCTAACTCCTCTTGCAGGTAGTTTTCAAGTCCAAATCCCTTAGCGATACCAAAAGCCATGGCCAAAACCGGCACGATGGAAAGTAGCGAAAAGTAGGTGAGTGCAGAAGCTTTTTCTGTAATCCTGTCTTTATTGAAATCCGAAAGGGCTATCATCCAGATACGGATTTGTTGGAAGAATATAGCCTTTTCCTTAGGGAGCGTAGATAGCTTAATCCGCCATATATCTACTTCCAAAAATTGCCTAACACCCGCAATAGTTTGCTTAATTACCATAAACTAAGGTCGATTGCGAATAAACTTAGGCACTCTACCAAGAGAATACAAAAAAAGGGAGTATAAATACTCCCTTTTAACCTAATCACCTGTAGTAAAAATCACCTTATCAACCTTGAATCATGATATCTACTAAACTATATAACGAAAAAAATCCCTTATAGATGTGTTCAAAAAAAAATTATTTCGATTTAATGATAGGACGTCTTACCACCGACTCTTTAAACCTTTTTAGGTGTTGTTGGGTCTATAAACAAACAATTGGAAGATGACAGTACTACGCACCGCACAAATAATTCTATTGCTATTTATAACTATAGCATGTAGTGATGATGAGCCATTTACAATTATCTCGACTCCCTCCGAGAATAGTGTCAGACTTTCAGCTATTGAGGTAGGTCAAAAGTCTACCTTTTTGAGATATACGGCTGAATGTGGTGACAACTTCGAGTTTACGGGTGACAGCTTGTACCTATCTGTATTCCAATCAGATAACGCTTTTATCTTCGAAGAGAAGATCAGCGAGTCATCTTTTGGAGTCCAAGCCTCCCCGATCAGATATGAAGTCCAAAAAAAAGAAGGTTACCTGCTTATTCCAGACCGGAGCGCATCCGCTTTGTTCTTCTTTTATGGCAACGATACGATTTTTTTCAACAAACCCGCTGATGTACAGCTACGCCAAGAAAACTGCAAATTGGTTTATCCATCTAGCGATGTATTTATTGGTGAGGAGATTGGGCAGGTTGATATGTATCAGCTTGGAAGCTTACGCGTCATTCAAAAAACAGCCGTATCATGTGTGCCGGGTTTTATGAATATGGATGCATACCTCATGTATGATGAATATCTATACCTGAGTCACAGTGATATCGGCGGACAAATCTCTGGATGGTTCCTCGTCCAATAGCTTAACCCCTTTTCAATTCTAATACTGTAATTTCTGGCAAGATGCCGACTCGACCTGGATAACCGATGAAGCCAAAACCTCTATTAACGTATAGATATTGATGGCCTTGCTGATACAGGTCAGCCCATTGCTTGTACACATATTGGGCAGGACTCCACCGAAAACTACCAATTTCTATCCCAAACTGCATGCCATGAGTGTGACCTGCAAGCGTCAAATCAATATCCGAAAATTGTGGTCTGATCTGCGCATCCCAATGACTCGGATCATGTGACATGAGCACCTTGAAGGGTGACTCTTCTGTTCCCCGATAGGTTTGCGGTAAATCGCCATATTTTGAAAACCTCCCAGCACCCCAATTCTCCACGCCAAGTAATGCAATCTGTTCACCGTCTACCGTGAGGATTTTATGCTCATTCAGAAGAATATTCCAGTCCATGTACCTGTGCATCTCATGGAGATTTTTAACATCCTTTTGCTTTGCATCTATCGATGTCCACGATTTGTAATCACCATAGTCATGATTGCCCATGGTAGAGTACACCCCGAGTGGAGTCTTAATCTTTTTGAAAATATCGAGGTAGTCTCTTGCCTCCTTACTTTCGTAGTTTACCAGGTCACCGGTGAAACATACCAGATCTGCTTTTTGTTGATTGATAGTATCCACTCCTCCCATTACGGCTGTTTTATTAAAAAAACTACCGGTATGAATATCAGAGATTTGCACAATTCTAAAGCCGTCAAATTGCCTAGGAAGATTAGCTGATCGGATAACTCTATTTCTTACCCGATAGTCGTGAGCCCCTGAAATGATACCAAAGGTGAACGCAGTCAATGGTACGGCTCCAGCAACAAGTGCCAACTTGCCTACAAACGCAGATCGATCGCTTTTTGTGATTTCCTCATCGTGATCTCCAAAAAATTGACTTAACCACACTACGCCTCGTCTGATGTCGTCCCCTAGCAAAATGATTGCTGAAAACAACTTGGAGATCAGTGTAATAAAGAAAAAAGAAGTGATGAAAAGACGCAAGTCTTTGAAAACATGCGGATCAAGTTGGTTGTAAAGTAGTACACCAGCCAACGCGCCAATAGAAATTATCCAGTACAATACCTGCACCACCTTTCGAGTAGTGCCGTGGCTCTCTGAGAACAAGTGTCTCACCACTTGAAAAACATAGAAATCCACCAAAAAGTAGATAGCAAATAATAGAAGAAGAAGATAAATTCTATTCATACAGATTTGTATCAAAAAACAGAAGACCTCTAACATAGCAGAGGTCTTCTAAACAGTAACCTAGTTTGTCTATAACTCCCTCAATCTCAGATCAACTTCACTGAGAAGGTAAGATTATGTACGACAAGTAACGTAAAAAAGGCTTTAATAAAACTCAACTAAGCAGCTTTACGGAGTAAATCCTCTTGAACCATATCTTTGGCAAACAACCTATATTTGATACGATACACTATCGTAAACAACACAGGTACGATCACAAGCGTCAAAAAGGTCGCTACAATGAGACCGAAAATAACAGTCCATGCTAAAGGACCCCAAAAGATCACGTTATCTCCCCCAATGTAAATCTTAGGATCAAACTCAGTGAACAATGAGAAGAAATCTACATTGAGGCCAATTGCTAACGGGATAAGACCTAGTACAGTCGTGATCGCTGTCAAAATTACAGGCCGTAGTCTGGCTTTTCCGCCTTTGATGACAAGTTGCTCAACTTCCTCCTTGGGAAGGTACTCGTTATCAGCCATACCTAAAGTAACTTTTTTGCGATCAATCAATAACTGAGTATAATCCAAAAGAACCACACCATTATTTACCACAATTCCAGCCAAGGAGATGATCCCCATCATAGTCATCATAATAACAAATGACCATCCTGTTAGCATTAGTCCTCCAAACACACCAATGAAACTGAGGAAAATAGCTATCATAATGATGATTGGTTTGGAAACACCGCCAAACTGAAAAACAAGGATAAGTGCAATCAAACCAAGGCCTGAGAAAAATGCTCCCATCAGAAAGGCCATCTGCTTGTTTTGTTCCTCAATCTGACCTGTATAATCGATTTTTACGCCAGCAGGTAAATTGCTGAATTCCTTCATTTCCTCTTGGATCTCCGCTACAATAGCACCCGCATCCGTAAAACCAGGTTGCAACCCGGAGTAGACAGTCACTACCCTTTTGTTATCTCTATGTTTGATAGCGCTGAAAGCAGAAGTGTTCTTTTGCTTGGCTACCGCAGAAACTGGAATCTCCTTGATCTTACCTGAAGATTGGTCACGGAAGATGATGTTTTGATTGAAAAGAGCACTGGTATTGTACCTTAAGTCCTCATTGAATCTGACATTGATATCGTAGTCCTCTCCATCTTTTTTATAAACACCAGCTTTTTCACCAAATAGTGATCTCCGAAGTTGATTAGCTACTTGGCCTACTCCTACCCCAAGCTCTCCGGCCTTTTTGCGGTCAACAATAACCTGCATAGAAGGTTTACCCTTGTTGACATCGATTTTTAACTCCTCAATCCCGGCTATGTTTTTAGCATTGATGAAGTTTCTCATACTTTCTGCCGTCAAGATCAGTTGATCGTAGTCATCTCCTTCTATCTCAATATTGATCGGATATCCAGCAGGTGGTCCTACGGGATCCTTCTCCACCGAAATCGCTACTCCTGGATAGATACCACTTAATGCATTTTGTATTTTTTCTCGCAGCTTCTCGGAGTCCTTACCCTTGCGAAATTTGAATTCCCGCATGGAAGCCGTAATTTTTCCTCTATGGGGCATTTCGGCCGCAGACCCGCCATCAGTCTGTGGGTTACCTGCACCTTCACCGACCTGAGATACAGATGATTCTACTAAAAAGTTATAGCCATCATCTAAGTATTCGGAGCTATTGATGATCGAATATACCCTACGCTCGACTTCACTGGTAATCTGATTGGTCTTTTCAATAGCTGTCCCTTCAGGGTATTCTATGTAAACAATAATCTGATTAGGAGTATTATCCGGGAAAAACTCCACTTTCGTCCTTCCTGAACCAACAGACATACCGAATGACATGAACGCTGCTACCAATAGAAGCACCATGAAGGAAAAATACCAATAGACATTTCTTCCTCGGACGGCATGCTTGAGTCGTTTCTCATAGAAATTTTCAAACCATACCAATACTGACTTTTGGAATCCTAATGCCAGGCCTTTGATCAGATATCGATAGATCCAGAACAATATCGCAGTTACAATCATCAACGAACCGAGTCCGCGGACAGCTCCTCCAAAGATGAGGATGAAAGTCCCAAAGCCACCCAAGAGAATACTAAGTCTGATCAGTTGCTTCAAAGTAAGCTCCTTTTCTCCCACTTCCATAAACTGTGATACCAGCATGGAGTTCATGAAAATAGCAACGAATAAAGAAGAGCCGAGTACTACGGAAAGGGTAATCGGAAAATAAATCATGAACTGTCCCATCACACCTGGCCACATACCAAGAGGCACAAAAGCAGCTACCGTCGTAGCAGTAGAAATAATGATAGGAAATGCGATCTCGCCTATACCTTTTTTCGCAGCTTGGATCCTGGAGAGTCCTTCTTCATCCATCAAGCGGTATACGTTCTCCACTACAACAATACCATTATCCACCAACATACCAAGTCCCATAATCAAACCAAATAGGATCATGGTATTCATGGTATAACCCAATGTCGATAAAATCATAAAAGACATAAACATGGACATCGGGATAGCAAACCCTACAAAAAGTGCATTTCGAAAGCCCAGGAAGAACATCAGGACAGTCACCACCAGTAGAATACCAAATATGATATTGTTGATCAGATCACTCACTTGATTTAGTGTCCTGTAAGAAGAGTCATTGGAAATAGAAATCTGAAGGTCTTGTGGAAAGTAGTCACTCCTGGCCTCAGCTATAATCTCTCTGATTTGATCAGCCGCCTGAATCATATTCTTACCTGCTCTTTTCTTGACGTCCAGCATCACTACGCTATTGCCAAACTCACGAGCATACGTAGTTTTATCCTCTTCTTGAAAAGCAACCTTTGCAATATCTTTAAGATATACTGGCGCATTATTCTCAGATTTGACTACAAAGTTTTCAAGTTCTTTAGGTTCCTCTATTTCTCCAAGTATCCGAATGGTACGTCTTTGTCCACTAGCCTTTAGATTACCCGCGGACATGGTCATATTCCCTCCGCTAATGGTATTAAGCACATCATCGAAGCTCACCTTTGCTGCCATCATTTTATAGATATCAACGGCGACTTCCACCTCTTTTTCCTGAGCACCTCGAATATCAACACCTTTGATCTCAGGCAAATCCTCAATTTCATCCTCGAGGTATTCGCCAAACTCTTTCAGCCTCTCCACAGTATAATCACCGGTGAGGTTGATGTTCATGATGGGTATCTCCTCCGAAAAGTTGAGGTCAAAAACATTCGGTTCAACTTTTGCTCCATTGAACAATGGCCAATCTTCACCTGCTGTTTCACCATCTACTTCGTCTTTCACCTTTTGTTTGGCTGCATCCACAGAGATGTTTTCGTCAAACTCTACTGTGATAATGGAGTAATCCTCTGACGAAGTAGAGAGTATTTCTATGACATTGCTAATATTCTTGAGCTCATCCTCAAGTGGCTCCGTAATCAATCGCTCAATGTCTTCAGCAGTGTTTCCCGGAAAAGGAGTGCTGATATAGATTTTTGTTTCCTTAATCTCAGGAAAATCCTCCCTTGGCATAGAAAAGTAGGAGGACAACCCTACCATCAAGAAGATCACAATCATGACATAGATCACTGACGGATTGCCAATGGCCCATGTCGAAAGCCTGAACTCCTTGTTTACTTTGTTCTCTTCGTTTTTCATATGTTAGAGCCTGTTAAGATTTTTACTTGTTGACCATCTTTTACGCTTCTTGCGCCCTCCTGAATGATCCGCTGACCATTGGATATACCAGAAAGCACCTCTACGAAATCACCTTGTGTTTTCCCCGTTGTAATAATATTCTTGTTGGCTTTGGCAATATTGTCTTTACCAGCACCTGATGCAACGAATGCATACTGCTCTCCATCTGCATTTTCAGAGATAATACTTTGTGGTATCAGTATGGCATTTTCATTGCGATAATCATTGATTTGCACTCTTGCTGTGAGATTCGGTTTTATCTTCCCTTTGTAGTTAGGGACCGGTATCTCAATGGTAAAAGATCTGTTATCAGGGTTGATAAAATTACCCGTTTGTCTAACAGTAGACTGGATCGTCTCACCAAGTATTGGGAAGTGTACTTTTACAGATTTCCCAGGAGTAATGTCCGCAATGTAAGATTCGGGCACGGAGACCTCAACATACATGTTGCTCAGGTTGACAATTCTGAAAATCTCTGATCCAGGACCCCCCGGTGCCACAACTGTCCCTTGATCTTTGATGATATCATCTATGATCCCTGAAAAGGGTGCTCTGACAGAGTATTTAGCGAGCTGACTTTCCATTTGCTTCACCGCATTCTCCTGAGACTCATAACTCGTTTTAGCCTGCAAAAACTGAATCTCCGAACCTATCTTCTGCTCCCACAAACGCTCTTGACGTTCAAAGGTCGTCTTAGCAAGGTCCAGTTGTGTTTTCATCTGAAGCAGTTGGCTACTCATACCACCATTGTCTATGGTAGCCAGCAATTGACCTTTGCTAACTTTCTGTCCTTCTATCACTCGAACTTTTACCAGGGTCCCGGCGGCTTCAGGATAGATGAGGACATTTTGCTTGGTGGTCACATCTCCTTGCAGTTCCACGTAGTGATTGAAGTCCTGGGCTTCAGCCTTTATGGTAGTTACAAGTGGTAGGTTCTTGTTGGCCCCACTTGCACTTATTACAGAATCCAGCACTGCTATCTCCTGCGCCAAAGCCTTTTGCTCAATGGACAGCTCCTTCTTCATGGCTCTAATGGCATTTAAATCCCCAGTGGCAACAAGATCCTCCACAGAAACTTTTTCGTTTTTGCCACATCCCGTCAATAATCCTGAGACGAGAACGGCACTTGCTAGTATTGTTAGGTGTTTGATCGCTTTCATTGATCTTGGTTATTTAATCTTCCTAATGCTTTGTCTAAATCTATTTTTGCAATGATCGCATCATACAATGCGTTATAATAATTAGTTTGGGCCTCCTTCAATGAGGTATCAGCCTCAATAACTTCCAGATTGGAACCGACTCCCTCCTGAAATTTTATTTTTGTGATATTAAAGATGTTTTCGGCTAAGGCCATATTCTGTCTACTGACCTCCAATGACTCCATGTTACTCTCCAAAGTAATCTTTGATTGCTCAACCTCGATATCAATACTCTTAGCCAAGTAAGATTTCTGGAATTCCAGTTGATCGATTTGTTTTCTGTTTTGTTGCACTTTGTAGGACTTGCGAAGCCCGTCAAAAACAGGAACAGAAAGCGTAACTCCGATAGTACCGTAATTGAGCCACCTGTCTCCTGCTAAAAAATTACTAGACTCCGCAGTAGCTGTATTGTAGCCATAGTTCAGGTTCGCATAGAGCGTAGGCAGATACTGAGACTTATTGTTTTTCATATCCAGCCTAGCCAGGTTTTGATTTGTTATCACCTGCGAATACTCGATCCTATTGTTATAATCAAAGGAGGACTGATTGACAACAGGCACCTGAAGCTCCACATCAGCCAAGTCATCAGTTAGCAGAACTGGTTGATAAATATCCATCCCCATTTGAAATTTCAACAATTTGATACTGATCTCATTCAGCTTCCTGGTCCTGTCGCGTTCTACCCTTACATTGTTGAAATTGACCCGTATCCTATCTTCATCTATCTGTTCGGCAAACCCATTCTTGACCATTTCACTAGTCTCGAAAAGCAGGGTATCGAGTCTGTCATAGTTTTGATCCAGCAGTAGTAATCTTTCACTATTGATCAAAACATTGTAATATGCCTTGGAAACAGCTTCGATGACATCGATTTGCGTTTTGATTTGCTCTTTTGATGATAGTTCACGGAAAGTTTTAGCAGCCTGTAAACCCACAAAATATGATCCGTCAAACAGTAGTTGGCGAATGCCTAACGCAAGGTTGCCATCATAAGCTTGCCCGAAAGCAATCTCGCCTTCGGTACCTTCGGGAACGGAAGGATCAAAATTGCTTAAATCAATAAGACTCTTTTGAACTTCATAATTGTGATTCAATGTAGTATTGATATCAACCTGCGGCAACCCTTGGGCTCTGGTCTCACCGACTACCGCGTCCGAAATGTCCTTTTCCAACTCGGCGATTTCCAATTGTTCATTGTTACCCAACGCGTAATTAATGCAATCTTCTAATGACATTCTCAGAACATCTTTATTCTGAGCACGGCCATGAGAAGCGATAAGAAATACAATTAGTGCTAAATAGACTCTCATGTGAGTATTGATTTGGCTTCTAGTTTTTGATAGTTATAATATAATTCTCTCCCCTTGTCCGTTAGTAGTCCATGCACGAAGTGATCAAAAATCTGCATCTGTACTTCAGCTACTTGGAATTTTTCAAGGGGAAATGCTTTTGGATTAAAACAGAGCTGTACCTGCTCGTCTCTTAAGGTGGCAATAATCTCTGCATCGATCTCTTCTCGATAATAACCTTCTGAAATTCCTTTAACAATGTTTCGTTCAACGTACCCTCTGACAAACTTGTGTTTGTAATCCATAAAATGATCCCAAGCATTTCGATGATATTTTTCAATATCATATAGTACCGAAGGATTGATAGATGAAACCATCTGACGGATAAGAACGGCAATTTTGTGTAACTCTTCGATGGCATTGGAAGAGTGCTCTTCTATATCCAAGAAATCTTTCTTCTCCTGCTCCAGCCGCTGCAACATACTCTCCGTCACCAGTGCATCTTTATTTTCAAAATACTGGTAAAGTGTCTTCTTTGATACTGCAACTGACCTAGCCACATCATCCATCGTTACGCTTCGGATGCCCAGTCTCATAAAAAGTTCACCTGCCCCTTCTAAGATTTTTTCCTTCATTGGATTTCTACTACACTGTGGAAACTTTTAGCATTATCAGAGTTTCCATGGTTTCCAAACGGTACTCATCCAAAATGGTTCAGGTTTTTCAAAAAAAAATTTTATCTATCTCATTGTCCTTCCGAAAGGCTCAGGCACGCATCATTTTAACGCATTTCAATACCCGGTTGACCGTCTCGAAGAAATGAAAGTTTGAAGCTGTTTTTTATTCTATTTTTGCGCTTTCATTTCAAGCCTAGTATATGATCTATTTCTTTGAAAAATCCTCTGATACTTATTTTGCTGTAGGCGCTGAAAAAGCCCTGGCTGATTCGGATTTAGCTAAGCTGAAATGGCTCTTTTCCGGAGCGGAGTTATCTACTGCTACTTCTATTACAGGATCCTTTATTGGCCCACGTAAGGAAATGATCAGCCCATGGAGTACGAATGCGGTCGAAATCGCTGAGAATTGCGGCCTGGTCGGCTTGTTCAGGATTGAAGTTTTCATGTCATCTTCCGATAAGTATGACCCCATGCTCCAACACCAATATGAAGTATTGGATCAAGGTATTTTTTCGCTCGACCATCAGCCTGAACCTATCCAGTATATAGAGGACCTGGAGTGGTACAACGAAAGGGAGGGGCTAGCGCTGAACCCCGAGGAAATATCATTTTTAAAAGAAGTATCTTCATCTATAGGCCGAGCATTGACTGATTCAGAAATTTTTGGTTTTTCCCAGGTCAATTCCGAGCACTGTCGACACAAAATATTTAATGGTGAATTCATCATCGATGAAGAAAGCCAGGAGCTCACTCTTTTTCAATGGATCAAAAAAACATCAAAGGAAAACCCTAATCTTATTGTTTCTGCCTACAAGGATAATGTAGCATTTATTGAAGGTCCTAGCATAGAACAGTTCTCCCCCGTCACCCAGGATAAACCTGACTATTTCGAAACCAAGGATTTTGATTCAGTCCTTTCCTTAAAGGCCGAAACTCATAATTTCCCCACTACGGTAGAACCGTTTAATGGAGCGGCGACGGGCTCCGGAGGAGAAATTCGAGATAGGATGGCAGGTGGTCAGGGAAGCATACCCCTTGCAGGTACAGCTGTGTACATGACCTCATATCCTAGATCAGCTCAGGGCCGGGTTTGGGAGCAGCGACAAGCCAGAAAGTGGCTCTATCAGACACCAATGGAGATTCTAATCAAAGCATCCAATGGCGCCAGTGACTACGGCAACAAATTCGGTCAGCCTCTCATCAGCGGGAGCCTACTCACTTTTGAGCATGAAACGACTGAGCAGTCTTATGGCTACGATAAGGTGATCATGATGGCTGGGGGGATTGGTCTTGGCAAAAAGAAAGAGAGCAAGAAATTGCCCGTGAAGCCCAATCAAAAAGTAGTGATCCTGGGAGGAGACAACTATCGAATAGGT
>JAHCMJ010000201.1 GCA_019192485.1 Cyclobacteriaceae bacterium HetDA_MAG_MS6
ACAGATGTCGATGAAGGTACGCAGGAAAATACTGCGCCCGTTTTTAGCTCGGCAAGTTCGGCCTCTATAGAGGAAAACATCACGATAACCACGGTGATATTGGATGTCGAAGCTACAGATGGAGATGGAGGAGCCGTAGACCAGAACGTAACTTATACGCTCTCAGGAGTGGATGCAGAAGATTTCAGTATCGATAGCGACGATGGCGAGATCAGGTTTGTGTCGGTTCCCGATTTTGAGAATCCTACAGACGATGGCGGCAATAATGTTTACAACATCACCGTAACTGCCGACGATGGTGAATCGGAGAATAATACCAGCGAGCAATCGATCACCATCACTGTCACAGATGTAGATGAAGGTACACCAAATGTTGCCCCGATTTTTAGTTCGGTTAGTTCGGTTGCCATAGCAGAAAATATACCCATCACCATGATAGTACTAGATGTCAATGCCACGGACGGAGATGGTGGCGAGATAGATCAGAATATCAGGTATACGATCTCAGGGGTAGATTCGGAGGACTTTGCCATAGACAGCGACGATGGCGAGATCAGGTTTGTGTCGGTTCCTGATTTTGAAAATCCTCTGGATAACGGAAGCGATAATGTCTACAATCTCATGGTGACCGCTGATGACGGGGAGGCGATAAACAATACCAACGTGCAAGCAATAATGATTACCGTCACAGATGTCGATGAAGGCACACAAAATATTGCCCCGGTTTTCAGTTCGTTGAGTTCAGTTATGGTAGCAGAAAACCTACCCGCTACCACGATAGTATTGGATGTCAATGCTACTGATGGAGACGGTGGAGCAGTAGATGAGAATGTGACTTACAGTCTCTCAGGAATAGATGCCGGAAACTTCACCATAGATGATAACAACGGCGAGATCCGGTTGGTGTCCATTCTTGATTTTGAAAAACCATCAGATGTTGATCAAGATAACATGTATGACTTCACCGTAACAGCTGATGATGGGGAATTAGAAAACAACAAAACCACAATGTCTGTAACTGTCACAGTCTCTGACGTCGATGATGAAGAGCAGCCACTTTCTATTGAGGACGGTAACTTCAACCTGCTGATTTACGGTAATACGGAAAGACTATATATCAGATATGCTGGAGAAGCTGCTGCCCAGGTGGCCATATATGAGTTGACTGGCAAGGTCGTGTTTGATGACACAGCTCATTTCATCAATCATGAGACGGTCATCCAGCCATCATTGCAGATCGGCCAGGTATATATTTTAATGATCAATACAGAGTCAGTGAAGTTTAAGATTTACAAATAATCTTCAAGTGCTGCTGCTTTAAAAGGCCATGGCATGAGATTCACTTTTCCTCGTACTTCTTGAACCAGGCGATTACGTGAGCGACTTTTGTAATTAACTGACTGGGTCTCTTGGCAATATTGTGGTAAGATCCTGGGATTTCAACAAGAGCTGTTTCAATTTTTCGATATTTCAGTGCATGATAGAGCTGCTTGGCCTCAGATGTGGGTGTTCGCAAATCTTCCATACCTACCATTACCAGGGTTGGACATGCTATGTTACCCACCAGTGATATAGGAGAGAATCTCATGTAGTCTTCCATGTTGGTCCATGGTAGTCCGGGATAGCGCGTGTGGTAATAACCATACCAGTTATCAGCTACCAGGGTCTTGCTGTACCAGTTCATTACGGGTTTTACCACTGCTGCCGCTTGAAAACGATCAGATTTTCCAATCATCCATGCACTCATGATACCGCCAGCGCTACCACCGGTCACGAATAGATTTTTCTCATCGATATAGCCTTTGGCAATGACTGCATCCATGCCTGACATGACGTCATCATAATCATTGCCTGGATAGTTGTGATAGAGAAGGTTCCCAAACTCCTCTCCATACCCCGTACTTCCTCTTGGATTGGGGTAAAAAACCACATAACCCGCAGCTGCATACAATTGGATCTCAGGGGAGAATCGCTCCCCGTAGTTGGAGATCGGCCCACCATGGTTTTCCACTACAATAGGATACTTCTTCGAAGCATCAAATTTTGGTGGTTTTACGATCCAACCCTGCACATCCCTCTGGTCAAATGAGGACTTATACCATATCTCCTCCACTTGTCCTAGTTCTCTGAAATTGAGGAGTTCGGCATTGAGATTAGTGATCTTGTGGAAGTCCTTGTTGACAATAGCCAAATCTCCTGGGTGCTTCGGGCGTGTGTAATTGTATGCTACTATCCCATTCTTTGACACCGAGTACGAACCGCCGCCATAGGGTCTGCCGATGGTGGCACCTCCCAGGTTATCAGCCACTGTTTTGAAATTTCCTGATAGACTTATATAGCCAATCTTGGTTCTGCCTTTTTCGTCATACTGGAAGTAAATTCCCTTACTTTGTGCGTCCCAGATCGGGTTTGAAATACTCCGGTCCAAGTCTTTCAGCAATACTTTTTTGTTGCTTCCTCCAGGATCCATTACTTGGAGCCTGGTGAGCTGGTATGTTTGCACCTTATCCTCAAAGCCAAGATAAGCGACATGATTCCCATCAGGAGAGACCGTGGGTGAATGATCCGGACCTTTTCGCTCGGTAAGCGCATCAGTGACACCAGAATTGACCGCTACAGTGTAGATCTCCGAGTTTCTAAAATCATATTCCCAATCTTCGTTTCTATTTCCGGAGAAGAGGATGTTTTTCCCATCAGGAGTCCAATTTGGATTTCTATGATGAAAGTTACCGGAGGTGACCTGGCGTGGCGAACCTCCTTCAGACGGTACTACGAGGATATGAGTAAATCCTGGCTCAATATATCCCGATCCATCCCTTTCGTGCCGCATTCTATCCGTGACTCTAGGTGGTTTTGCCCATTGTGCATCTTTGGGTTTTTTTGGAGGTTGTACCAGTACCGGAGGCTTTTGAGCCACAGTCATGGTGAAGGCAATTTGCTTGCCATCGGAAGACCAGGTAATACTTCCAGGTGATTTTTCTAACTGAGTGATTCTAGCAGTTTGCATAGACTCAGTCCAGTAAATATGAATTTCCGATCCTTGGTCCGTAGAGCGAGTGTAGGCAATTCTTTTGCCATCGGGTGACCACCTTGCTGATGATTCGTTGCCGTCGTAAGAGGTGAGCTTTCGATGATCGGTACCATCGCTATTGATTACCCATAGATTTCCCACCTTGCGATCCTTCATGATGCTCATGCCCATTCGCCGATACACTACACGTTTGCCATCAGGAGAAATCTGTGGATCAGCTACCCACTCAAGTTGAAATACATCCAATTCTTGAAAGGGTAATCTTTCCTGAGCGAAAGAGGATATTATATATAAAAACGACAGAAGAGATAATAGCTTTTTCATGAAATCGAAGCTAAAGGAAATAGTAGAAAATCCGAAGACTCTATACTTATGAAATCGTTTTAATTACTCTGGCGACGCTGATCGATGAATTTGTTTTTCAGCCACCTATTCAGTCTGTAAGATAGGTTTACCATTCGGATAACTATCAGGAGATATAAGGTATAGATAGGACTGGCCATTACAAAACCTGCCTGCCTTACGGGCAAGCAGGTCGGCAAATGCTGTCATGCAAGTTATATAAACTGGTCAGTTTATGCTCCTATTTTTCTGCTGCCACCTTCAAAAGCACTAACCCTCGCTGGTTCATTTTTTCCATGTTTTTCTTAATGTTGAAAAGCCACATGAAAAATGCATCCACTCCACCGGATTCTAAGTAAAAGTCTTGCGTCACTTTGACTTCTGAACCCACCTGCTCAAAGGTGTATTCAAAAATTGGTTTGGCAGTGAATGGCTTTTGAATATCACAACCCATTTTAATGTATGCCAAAGGTCGGATCTCTTTGATCTCCTGGTAGCCCACATCCTTTCCTTTATTGCCTAACCAATGGTATTGAGCACCCACTTTTCCATCCGTTCCTTTTACCTCAACTTTCAGAGTAGGGTCTGCCTCTAAGAATGGAGACCAGTTTGGGAAATTTTTTAGCAAAACGACCTGATTAAAAACTTCTTCTATCGAACTGTTGATTCGGATATGTTTCTGAATGTGGATACTGCGTAGTTTTTGCGAGACAGCGAGGCAGACTCCGAGCGCAACGATCAAAATGATTATCGCCGAAAGTATCATTTTAGTTTTCATTTTACTTTCGACTAAGGTTCCATCGGTGTGATCGTTCGGACTTCGATAGTGCCACCCATTTTCAGGATAGGACAATCTTTAGCCAATTCGCTAGCCTCCTCCAATGAGTTGGCCTTCACTACCATGTTGCCACTTATCATTTTTTCTTCGGCGATAAGTACCCCATCAGTAACTGATAAATCTGACTGGATGCTTTTACCTTCAAATCCTAGTCTGTACGTGGAGACGAGTTTTTCTGAAATCGCAATGTTGCCGATAAAACTTCCCCACTGCTCCTTCATCTTTGCCAGCTCTTGCTCACTTGGGCGATGACTGAAATCTGGTTTGAATCTGAAAAGCATCATAAAAATCTGTTCCTTGTTCATTGTCTTTATCTTTTAGTGTTAAACAATGAATCAAAAGTATCAGGGCTCGAAAACTAAAATCTTGGCATATGACAAGAAAGGGTGGTCAGCGAAATCTTTTTGCGAGAAGCTTCCGGTAAATACTCATGTGGAGGAAGATAATGGTAGCAGGGGCAAATGCAGGAATAAAGCAAAAAGGAAATGTAGCCAATACTTCCACGCCCAAAACACCAGTTTCAATGCTTATCTTAGTAAATACAAGGGCCATGGTGGAGGTTAAGAGAATGTCCAGTAGCCCAAAGCTATTCCATAGCACGGCCAACTTGATACCGTTTTCGCGACGATTTCGGATCATTTTTGCTACCCAGAAACTACTCAACGCGGTGACAACATCCCCAATCCCCGCTATCAAAGCGAATAAGGAGGGGAGTAGCTTTAAAAGCAGCAGAATAATGAAGAAGCTGCCGATTAGCCTAAAGCGATGAAGTAAGATCAACTGATCGACAGGTATTTCTTTGAGTAACCTTTTGAAAAAACCAGTGTTGAAAACGACAGCCATCAAAAAGAGCAATAAGGGGAGTGTGGTCCATTGAATGATTTTGGGAGGTAGGGTATTTTCGATGAAAGCATCATTTACGCAAGCTAGTGCTACCGCTAATAAGTAAACTAGATAAAAACCGACTATGCCGTAAAACAAAGCCCTTGGATGCTTGGATGGGGTATGTTTTTGTGCGAGGCTGGCGATTAGATATATGGGAATGCCAATGGCCAACAGGAAGGCAAAGGAGATATAGGTAGGTATTTGTGGATTCATTTTGCTATGCTCTGGCTACTTCATTTCTTATTCTACTGAGAGAGGTATCGGTGATGCCGAGATAAGTTGCCAAGTGCTTAAGCGGAACGTTTTGTACCAGTTGTGGTTTTTCTCTCAACAGATTCAAGTACCGATCTTTAGCATGATCGGCGATGACGGAAATAGAATGGTTTTTGAGTTCGAAATAGTTTTGAACTAATCGTGTCCTGCCCACTTCTCTGAAAGCTTCTATATGAAAGAGCTTCATAAAATCTGAAAACCTAATTTTCCAGCACTTGCCGTGAGTTAGTGCTTGTACGGGCTCTCTTGAGGGTTTTTTCAGAAAGTAAGAGTGCCAATCAATGACAATGTCTCCAGAAACAAAGAATTTGGAAGTGATATCATTGCCATCCAAGTCTATGGTATATGACCTCAGAAAACCTTCCTCAAGGAAGTAGTAAAAAGCGGATGTTTTACCAATCTCGATGAGGAAATCATTTTTTTTGAATGACACTTCCTTGAACTGATCCGAAATGAGGGCGAGCTCTTCCTGGCGAAAGTTTTCCGGCTTGAAAATGGTATGTAAGAAGTGTTCACCGGCCATTGGGGATGCTAGACTTGGAGCTCAACTACAAAGAGCCCATATCAATTCTGAAAGTTAAGAAGATTCCTGCCCTCATAGCGATATCGAGGGGTGCATTTTCATTTCAGGGCCTTATTTTGAAGTTCTTCAATTTCAACTTGTTGTTGATAAGATAGTTGTTTTAATTCGTTGATTTCTTTGTTTTGCTCGATTAAGTAAAGAGTGAGCTCCTCAATCTTTTGAAGCAGTTTAGCATTCATCTCTCCCAAGTTGATTCCATTCTCAGTTACTTCTGCTTCACTTGGAATTTCAGGTAGATGGCCTTTTTGAGCAATGTGTTCTTCCACTTGTTCAAGTGTTCGCAGGTTATAGTTGTTTTCAAAAACAAAATCAGGCCAGTTTTCAATTAATGCTACTTTTACTTCTTCAGTTATTGTTTTTCCAGCGATTGCTAATCTGTAATTCTTTGTGTCCTCAGTGCCTATTCCAAAGTTTCCATTATTACAAAAGATGCTTTCACATAATTCCAATGGTGGTTTTTTCTCAAAAAGTTCGATCTGATCAACAGACCAAACGGATGCTGTTTCGGTAGTTACTCCATTAGTATTAGAAAAGATCAGTTTATCGCTACCCTCTTGCTCTAGTTCTATGGTTTGTATCCCACTCCCCGAAGTAATCTGAACTCTTTTAGATTGGGAAGCAGTACCTCCAATGCGAACCCAAAATGTTCCATTATTCGAAATGATGTTAAACTTCAGGATGTATATCTTCCCATCCATTCCTTCAGGAGTGAAAAGGGCGGAAGCAGCTCGTGCACCTGCTGCGGTCCCGTCATGACTAATTGTTCCTCCACTTACTGTAATTCCAGAAGCGTTTGGAATGAAAGTATCTAAGGATATCGAATCTCCAATTTGTGCCTCTGAGGCGATTGATAGTAATATGAAAACGATAAGTGAAGAAAATTTCATGGGTAGTTCCAAGTTTTAGTAGAAATTAATCATAACATTAAAGACAAAAAGCGTACATCTATCCTCTACCATGCTGGAACGCTTTTCCCTTTAAGGATTGGAAAGATAGTAAAAAGCGGTAATAGATGGTTGTTTTTGTCGGGTGTTAGCTGCTGTAAAAAGACTACCTATGCCGCCCAGACTGCCCGTGATGGAGCTTTTGACCAGGGAGCTTTTCAACTCGGTCTTACGAAGTTTGACTGGTTGGAAAGTGGAAGGACAAAACTCCGTGCGGTTAGCAGGCCAATCCAGGCCGGGCCAATATGCGCTTTAACGTCCAACTATCATCCGTAAGCTGGACTTTTCAAATTTCTATAAAAATATCGGATCGCACCAGCCTTTGCAAATAGCTCGGTGAGCTTATGGATGATAGTGTTTGTTGGGCAATGTTTTCACTCGTCTAGAAACATGTCTGGCATGTAATCTAGGAATCTAACGCTTTTAATTGATCGCCTCTGGACGTTTACAAGTCCGCCATAAAAAAACAAAAGTGGTTTGTTGAAAAATGGCCTTTTCAAGTGATCATATGTTTCTAAGCTTCTCCATTGACTGGTCTTGCGCTCTAGACTTTCCTGGTACCCATGTTCATCCTTCTCAAATACCACATTAATCCAAACCTTAAGGTGTGATGTGAATTTATGTTTTCCGTCTTTTGAATCTATGTAAGTATAATGTTCAAGAACTTCTACTTTACTTATTTCAGCCTCCTCGACTTTTTTTTCATAGCAATTTTTATGATATCGTTCACTTACATAGCTCAACAGTGCGCCAATGTCCTTATTCAAATCTTTCAAAATTCGTTCAGGAGGAATCTTCTTTTTAATTAGATCAGTAGTGACAAAATCAAAATAGAACCCTTTTTTCTCAAGAAATTCTGGTATCGATTTAAGCACCTCAACATTATCAATATCATACTGTTTTAGGAGGTTTTGAAACAGAATATTTTTTTCAAAACCCTTGTCCTTTGTTATGAATGTTATAAGGCTTTTTTCGAAGGTGACTTTACGCCTTGCAAACTTTTCGATTCTATCTTCGCTTTCTTCCTTAGCAAAGGCTAAAACAGAATCCCATATCAGATAGTCGCGTATTTGAACATTGGACTCCTCTGTTTCCTTACTGTTCAAGATAAACTTGGTTAATTCAAGCCCATTAATCATTGTTGGACGTAAAATCGACATGGGACCCCCTTGCGGTTCGTTCTTTAGGGTGTTTCTAAAAAGCTCAACAGCTTTCTCGAACTCGGAGGCAATATTTTTTTCTAGATCAACAGGTGATTTGAAAAATGGATCCCTAATCAAATCCTTGTTCGCCTTAAGATATGAGCTTGTTTTCGAGTTTAAAACTGATCTGTAATAGCTTGTGAATTCTTCGAATACGATTAACGAAAGAAGTACCTCCCCATCAGTATTTATGGTAAACGCACAAAGATTTTTATAATCCAGATGCTCAGAGAATTTCAAACCGAGTTCTCTATAGATTGAGGTGTCTAGTACTACATAGTTTGCCATTCCCCTTTATGTTGCCCAACGT
>JAHCMJ010000202.1 GCA_019192485.1 Cyclobacteriaceae bacterium HetDA_MAG_MS6
TAATGAAGAGCATCTGCAGAGAGCTAAGGAGACGATTTATCCGCAACTTATATCATAGTAATTGACGCATGTGGGTTACCAACCATATACCTAGCGTCATTGATGTTAAGCCTTTTGTCATTAAAGTACTTTGCTCTTTTATCTCCTTCCGATAGTGGATTGTAAACTCCGTATAGTATTCTTCGAGGTTTTCCGGACTGGTTAGAGGTAGATCTATGGGGAAGTCTTTCTGTAAAAATCACCAAGTCTCCTGGTTTAGTATGAAGCTTTTTCCATACTAGCGCGTCTTCTGTGGATTGACTGATTTTGGAATACCCCGGAGCATGTTTGAGCGGCTTCTCCATAGGTAGTATTTCTAGTTTATCTAGGGGCCAATTAGGTACTACCTGAAGGCAGCCATTTTCCGCCGTTGCTTCATCAACACTGATCAAAGCTGAGATGTAGGGAGTAGTGGGGTCAAATGACTGCGCATCGCCTTGCTCATAAGCTACGCCATCCTGGTGGGCGGTGTGGGCGCCTCCTCCTGGTTGTTTAAAATTAATTCTATCTTTATATAGGACTGCGTCACATCCCATCAACTCAGAGATGATGCCCAACAATTCCTTTCCATTAAGTACATCTGCAAGCCCGTTGTGAAAAGGCACAAAATTTTCGATTCTGGATAGTTTGCTTTTGTCGTCCATCTCGAAAAATTTCAGCCACTTGCTATATTCCACTGGCCACTGGTAAGTTTCATCTACCCACGAACTGATTTTATCCATTTTGGAACCAAACATCCCATCGAGAACGAGGTATGAGTTTCTCTTCCAAAAATCATGTTGTTGGCTGCTTAGCTGACTCATTTTTGTGCCAAAATCCGGTTGTTAAATCTCTTTTTGCGTCACTACCTATGTATCCGTAGAGGAATTTTAGGTAGCCTTCAGGATCTACGGGTACTAACGTTTTTTGATCCAAAAAGATGCTTTCTTTTAGAGGGAAAAAAAGCTTTTTCGGACATTTCTGGATTTCATTCTGAAAATGGGCATTCTCGTAGCATCGAATACTGTCTCCTAGATCCTCATACATGTAAAGATCCGCATCTAATCCACGATAGCTTATGAAAAGTTTGGGCCCTCGGTGTTTGTATGAGGTGTCATACATTTTAAAACCTCGGGGGAGTAGATGTCGTTGCTCCCAAATAGTGTGGTAGTATTTTTCCGAAACACCCAGATCGACATCTATGTCATGAGGGATAATTCCTTGCTCTCGGTGATATCCAAGGAGGGTTCCATAATCAAGCCAGTATTCCACTTGAATCTGTTGCAAAAATCCATTGGCAACTTCAAACAGTTTTTGTAGATTTCTCAGTTTCTGATCTTGGTATCTACCTGGGAGTGAGATGCCATAGATGTAGAATATGCGCTTGGCGTATTGTATGAGGCGGGAGATATTCATGCTATCTTCGCGAATTTAAATGAAAAAACTTCTTAGGAGTGGAAGGTGAAAAAATTGATATTGTCTATACCTGGGTAGATGGTGCAGATGCCGATTACATCGAGATCGTCAAGGCCTATTCTGAACGACCAGCCGATGTCAATCCTGAGCGATATAGAGATACCTATGCCTTGCTGAAGTATAGTCTTCGTTCTCTAGAAAAATATATCAACTGGTCGGGGAAAATATTTTTACTCACGGCCAGACCTCAGGTGCCGGAATGGTTAAATGCTGATCATCCAGACGTTCAGGTGGTACATCATGACGAGGTCATAGATGAGCAATATCTTCCGACTTTCAACCCAAATGTAATAGAAAGTTTTCTCCACAAGATTCCTGGATTGTCAGAGCATTTTTTATACATCAATGACGATTTTCTTTTCGGAAACAAGACGGACTTGTCGGTATTTTATAATAATGGTAAATCCACCATCTTCAATACCTTTTTCGGAGAAAATCTAGGATGGCGAATACGGGATGGTAAGTATGATATTATCGGTCTTGGGATCATCGAGCATACGCCGCTTTTCATCAAAAAAGAATTTTGGGAAGAGATGACAAGGATGAACCCCGAGGAGATGCATAAAACCAGGTCTGATAAGTTTCGAAAACCTGAGAATCTGATGACCTATAAGCTGTATCGGTATTATATGCTCAAACATCAGAGAGGACTCAGCAAGGCCATCAATATTATTGATCTGTTAAAAGTCAATTACTTTCATAAAATCACCAACTCTCTACCTAAGCAGATCAAAGGATTCAGAAAGATTGAAACAGAGAAGCCGAAATTTTACTGCCTTAATGACGACCAAAGGGATAATCCTGACAAAAACGTGGTGACTTTGGTGAAAGACTTCCTGGCAAAAAACTATCCTGAAAAAAGTGCTTTTGAAAAATAGGTCTAGTGCTGCTCTTTCGCTTTTAACTTGTCTACGAATTTGAGCATTCCCTCATCAATAACTTCATTGCAGCCTTCATTTTTCTGATAGAAGCCTTCTTCTGTTTTAGGTCGCCCTCTTGAGATATTTTGACGTCCGAGGTATTCTTCCTTGGATTTGGTATAATAATGGTTGACACGGATACCATCGATCTCCTCCGGTTTGAGCATTTTACCAAACTTATACCACTTGTAGTGCCACCAATGCGCACTATAGGCAAAACGATTGTTATTCAGAAAATCACCATTAGCAAGATCCTTATGATCCGAAGGTGACTGCTCTCTACGAATATAGGAATCAAGGATATCTCCTTTAGGTTGAGTCTCATGACCATTATTACCAAAATTGATCCGAGGTAAGCTGCACCCTTTGATCTTCTTGGCATCAATACCCTGTAGCCAAGGCAAAATACTATCTGACTCGTCTGTGGGGTAAAGAAACTCATCAACGTCGATTTTCATGACCCATTGAAAATCCTGACGGTAATGCTCAGCACAATGTGCAAAACCCATGTGGTTTTTGTTTCTTTGATACCACTTGGTGGGGCCATCATATTTGGTGCCATCGTATTTGGTCCATAAATGGCGGGTCACGTGACCTGCGTCCTCATAGGGTTTTAGTAACTCTCGTACTTCCTCGCCACCGTCCTGGTCATATAGATAAAAATGATCGACACCTACCAGCAAGTGATAGTCTAGCCATTCCTTAATGTAGGGAGTTTCATTTTTGAAGTTGGTAGCGAATGTGAGAAAGTGCTTTTTCATACAGTGTTACGTAAGCTTACGGAGTATTTGGTCAAAAAGTAAAGCCTGGTGCTCCGAGCCAAATTGATGGCTAATTTCACTGTTTTTTAATAAACCTTCCTGCCTTTTACTAAAGAAAAAATGCAGTGCTTTAGCAAACCCTGAAATATCCTCATAAGGAACAAATTTTCCAGCCTTGGTTTTACTAATGATTTGATTCACTTCAGCATTATCGGAGAGCGTAAGTATAGGTTTTTGAGCTGCCAGGTAATCGTAGAGTTTTGCCGGGATCATCAACTTGTAATAGGGACTAACCACAAGCAATAACAGCGAATAACTTCTAAGTACACTCAGCGTAGCCGTAGGACTCACTGGATCATGAAAGTGAATGTAGGCTCCCAGGTCCAGCTCTTCTATTTGAGCTTCTATGCTATTGGTTTTTTTGTCATAGATGGTCAATGATATATCCTTATAAGAGGTGCTTTCTTGATCTAGAAATTGTCGAAACCCTTTGAGCATTATATCTGGAGAAACGAACCTACGAAAGGATCCAAAATAACATAACTTAAACTGGTTATTCCTATTAGTGTCCTCAGCTATTTCGGTGCCGGTCAGGAGGTTTAGGTTATAGGCATTTCTGATGGCTGAAAACTTTTCGGGGATTACCCTCCCTTCATAGGTTTTTTGATAACGATCTGAAGCGTTTTTGGTATTCAGAATAATGGCAGATGCTGAGGAAAAAAAGCGATATTCATTCTTCCTTATCTGACGCTGAGTCCAAATAGGTCTTCCGGACATTTTTTCGTCGAAAATGGACCAGGGATCTCTAAAGTCAGCTACCCAGGGGATGCCGCTCCACTTGCTTAGTCGATGTCCGGCAAGTAGTCCTGACCATGGATCAGCATTAACCAGTATTACATCAGGACGATATTGTTTGATCAGCTTCTTGCCTGCTGATACTGCAGCTGGTACATCCCATAGAAATTGGTCATAGGGAGTGAGTGAGTTGTATTTTTTTTTTGATTTTGTGCTGTCAGTTTTTGCTGACTCTGTTGTACTCTTCTTTTTTGGTTTTTTTTCTGATTTCAATAGGCGATCAATGAAAACCAGTACATTTCTAAGTCGACTGCGAAAGCCTCGATGTACAATTGTATTAGCTGGGACAGCATCCAGCAAAGAAAGGTCCTCTTTTTTTCCAAAGGCTGAAGAGGCCAGAACAATAACTTCCCATCCAAGTTTTGGTAATTCCTGCACCAAGTTGATAGCCCGCTTCCCTCCAATATCTGTCATCGGTGGAAAATAGGGTGAGATCAGGAGTAGTTTTTTACGGGCCGTAACTTCGCTCATAAGCAATTAAAGCTGGTGAATATATAACCTCATCTCTAAAATTGAAGCAATTATATCTACTTTCGCATCTTGTTTCCCGTATTAACTCCAAGGTATGCGAATCATTAGGTTGCTGGTACAGTCATCAATGCCACTTTTTATCTTTGCCTGCGTCGCAAGTGTACTAACTGGTATTTGCTCCACGGTGGTCATCAAGTTGATTCACAATGTCATCCAGGCCAATGAGTTAAAAACAGAAAACTTTGCCTGGCAATTTGCAATCTACTGGGTTGGATATGGTGTCTTGGCGCTCTCGGCTACTTATTCGGTATCAGTTCTTACCCAATCCATAGTGCATAGACTCAGGGTACAGCTCTCCAGACAGATTCTAAATGCCGAGTACCAGAGTATGGAAGAGAATCAACTGCGATTGATTCCTATTCTGACCGAAGATATCAAAACGATCTCTTATGCTATCGACAGGTTGCCTAGTGTGACTACCGGTTTGGCGACGGTCACCGGGTTGATTATCATATGGCATGGTTGTCGCCAGAATTGTCATTGGCAACTTTCGGTATATTCTTCGTGGCCTATCTGGTTACAAGAACCTCCTTGCCCTTTGTAAGAAAATATGCTGAAAAAGCTCGTGAGTCATGGAATGATATTTTCGTACACCTGGAAAACCTCGTAGTCGGAATCAAGGAGCTCTCGATGAATAAGGATTTCCGCACGACCTATATGGATGACTTACTCATCCCCAAAAGTAAGATCCAAAACGAATACAAAATTAGGGAGAACCTGGTGTCATCATTGGCCTCCAAGACCACAGATATGATACTGTTGTTGGGTATTGCTATCCTGATCATCGTGATCGGGCGGACACAATTTGTGGAGATCTCGTTTTTTGGTGAGTACTTGACGCTGGTGTTGTTTACTGTTGCGCCGCTTTCCAGTGCAGCTGGTTTTTTGGGCTCAATCAAAAAGATAGAAGTTGCCCTGGAGCAGGTAGAAAGAGCCGGAATGAGCCTCAACGATCTACCTGGTCATGAGATGCTGGAGCCAGGTACTAATAAATGGACGCCGGATCGGCCCATATTAGAACTTAGGTCTGTAGAACATGAATATTATCATGTCGATGAAGAGGAAAATTTTAACCTTGGCCCCATTGACTTAGCTATTCGAGGAGGAGAGATTTTGTTTTTGATAGGTGGAAATGGTAGTGGGAAAACTACTCTAGCTAAGCTAATCTCAGGCTTATACACACCAAAATCAGGAGAAGTGTATTACAAAAATCAAAAAGTGAAACCAGACCTCGTAGAGGATTTTCGGGATCGATTTTCTGCCATATTCACGGACTCACTAGTTTTTGAGGAACTGCTACATCTCAAAAAGGGCCGCCTGGAAAAAGAAGGCAAAGAACTCATAGAAGCTTTTGGCCTGAAGAAAAAAGTACGAATTGAGAATGGGAGGTTTACCACAACCAAGCTGTCCGAAGGTCAACGTAAGCGGCTAGGACTCATCAAATCCTTTCTGGAAGACAAGGAGATTTATCTATTCGATGAGTGGGCCGCTAACCAGGATCCTTCTTTCAAGGAGATATTCTACACTAGTATTTTAGCCAAGCTCAAGGACAAAGGAAAAGCCGTTATCGTGATCACACATGATGATCAGTACTTTGACCTAGCCGATAAGACTGTGAAACTGATGAACGGTAAGCTATCGGATTTGGTACCAGCGAATTGATATAGTTTCTCTCTGCATAGCATTTCTTGGGTTCCTTTTTAGCCAAAGTTTAGCATTTTGAGCAGTAGCTTTGATTCAAACGAAGTTCACTATGCTATTAAGATTCATTTCATCCTTATTTCTCTTTTGCACTGCGAGTACGTGTATTATTGGCCAGGTGACTATACCTGGAACATACGAAGAAGATCAAAGAAGACTAGAATGGATCAAAGCTGATTCTAGCCGAAGAATGGTTTACTATCCATCAGTAGAGGTTCCCTTAGAAGAGGAACTTGGGTTTAAATGGGTTGATCCGATGGTGATGACTTCGGTGAATACGAGTTATGTAAGAAGCTTCAACGATGGTCCATTATGGAAAGGGAAAGGGTTGACCACCTCCTTTTATGGTGGATTTCAATGGAACAAAGGCATATTGAACGTTGCTTTTGCTCCACTCATCTACCTTTCGCAGAATGGAGAATTGGATCTGACTGATCCTGTTGCCGGAAGAAATCCGTTCGCTTATCAGTTTACTGCCGCTGGAGATATAGACTATGTGCAGAAGTTTGGGGATAAAAGCTTTTGGAAGTTTCATCCAGGTCAATCCGATATCAGCTTGAATTTCAAACATGTGTCCGCAGGAGCTTCTACTCAAAACTTTGCATTCGGACCTGCCAGGTACAATCACATCATCATGAGCACTAGCGGGGAAGGCTTTCCGCACGCCTATTTACGAACTAACGAAAAAATTGCGCTGAGAGCAAAGGGAGCAGATCTGGGTAAATTTGAGGCCTTCCTTTTTTATGGTCTCCTACAAGAATCAGACTATTTTGATACTAACGAAGACAATGATCAAAGGTACATCAACGGGTTTTCGGTCGGTTATGAAATACCTTATCTAAAGGGAGTCACCCTTGGGTTTTCTAATGTCCTGTATAAAGATGTTGAGTTCTTTCAAACCGCCGATCTCTATGCCTTCCTCCATGTCAAAGATGATGGTGTTTTAGTAGATGATCAGGGTGATACTACTCGAAATACGGGAAATGACTTCTTTGATCAAATGGCAGCCATTTTTCTGGAGTGGAAAATTCCTGATTATGACCTACGGATGTACTTTGAGTTTGGGAGAGGAGATTTCAATGGTATCGGTAGAAGATTGTTACAAGAGTTTGAGCACAGTCGAGTTTACAACGCGGGCATTGAAAAAGTATGGGAATTCCCATCGGGGGATAATCTACATCTGTCGTATGAGCATATTTTTCTTCCCAGATACCAGAGTTATCGATACCGACCCAACCCACCTTTTTACCTTCATGGGGTCAACAAACAAGGGTATACACATAATGGTCAGTTACTAGGAGCAGGTGTAGGCCCTGGGGCAGTATCGGATATTGTCGATCTGAACTTGTTTAAAGGAGAGAATATCTTCGGGTTTAAAATGCAAAGACTCAGATACGATGAGGATTATCTGATCTCTAGCATAGATGACAACCGCGACAAGCAGTTTCGTCATGATATCGAATACTCCGGCACTTTGAAATATGTAAAAGTGTCCGATCGATGGGTTTGGGGTGTAGATGGGACCTTTAGCATTCGGCTCAATGCATTCTTTAGAACGGAGACGCATGAAATCAATATCATGGGCAATGCCTTTCTGAGATATCGAATTTGAAGGTAAAATACTTTTGAGACAGCATTTAGGGTCTATTTTTGCTGGCAAAAATCAGATCATTATGCTTTATAAATTTGCCTTTCTGATGGTATTCTTGGGTGCAGTTAGTACCCACTTAATGGGTCAGATAGTATTACCTGGAACTTATGAAGATGACTACAGGCGATTGTCCTTAGCCAAGGCTGATTCCAACCAATGGCTAGCTTATTATCCTGCTGTTGAACTTCCAGGATTTTCCAAGGAGTCCAACTTCAAGTGGGTTGATCCCATGCTCATCATGTCGTTTAATAGCCATTTTATGAAAGGTACCAATGATGGTCCCGTGTGGAAAGGTAAAGGGTTAACCTCCGCCTTCTATGCGGGTTTTCAGTGGCGTAAAGGCATATTTCATGCTTCTTTTGCTCCGGTTTTGTATCATTCGCAAAACAAAGACCTGCCCCTGGCCCCGCTGACAGATGGGAAAGATCCGTTGAATTATCAGTTTGCCATACAGGGTAGCATTGATTATGTGCAGAGATATGGTA
>JAHCMJ010000203.1 GCA_019192485.1 Cyclobacteriaceae bacterium HetDA_MAG_MS6
TATCAATCGAGCTAGGCATCAGATCAGGCTCTGAACGGTATTCTTGGCCATCACTCGTAGTGATATACAACGTGTAACTATTGCCTGGTGTGCCCTGTATGCGACCAGTACTGGCATAAAGCCCATCATCGACTTCGACAAGTGTATCTGCATCAGAAAAATCGTCTTCTATGATTACCAGAGCCCCAGTTTCGGAGACCTGACTTCTGTTTTCCAGGAGTTGAACACTTGCGGTTCTCTTGAGTTTGACGTAGTAGGGAGGAGGGCCGTCATTTATACCACCTTCTACAACTAGTTGATCGACGTAGTTATCAATATCGCCGTCGAGCTGGTCAATACAACCCATAGTTATCAGGAAAATAATCAATATGTATATTGCCCTTCCCATCATTCGCATAGATCAGTTGGATACGGAGGATCTACAACGGCCGGAGCATAGATTTCGGTACAGCTGCTCCCAGAGGCATTAGGTACGGTGAGCGAAACGCAAGACCTGAGAAACGTTCTGTCAATACAGATGCGATCAAAACGGATGCTGTAAGCTGAGAAGTAGCCAATGACTGGCTCCTCAGGATTTTCGATATTGGTAATATTGCCGCCAATAGCTTGAGCCGGAGCCGCAAAAATATGCTCAGGTTGATTCAGCTGATCAGATATAGACTTCCAAAACAGATAAGCTCCTTCTGTCAAAGAGAGTGCTTCTACATCTAGGAAATACCTACCTCTGGTTCCAAAACTCAGGAACAAAACGTCAGTGGGATAGCTAGATTGACTCACGCCTATGTTAGACATTACAAGGGGATTTTTTATAAGTCCGGAAACAAACGCCCAACATCTGGTTATAGGTGCATCTAGGACAAAAGATTCTCTTATTCCATTCGCCTCCAACTTAATATAATGGTCCTCTGCAGTGTTCTCGATTTCTGCTGTGATACGGTGTCCCTGGATGATGTTGAAAGGCTCACAAGAGATTTCGAACTCCGTGGTGAGTCCTAAGATATTTACCGGTGGAGGTAGTGTCTCGGCAGAGGAGCGATAGGACTGCCCGTTGCTACGAGTAATGTCCAGCGTATAGGTTCTGCCTACCTCTCCTTGTAAATCGGAGGTGGTCTCATACCAACCGTTTCCTATTTCCCTAAGCGTGTCTACTCTCCCCATATCATCACTGATATAGACTTTGGCCGACGGCTCAATGACATCGTATCTATTGATCAATAGTCGTGTATCAGAAGTTTTTGCTAACCTGACCTGATAGGGGCCTTGGCCGGTATGGATGCTGGCTTCTACTACAAGTGCGTCATCATAGTTATCGAAGGTAGTATCAAGCTGATCCACGCAACTTACTAGTGCGAAGCAGGCCAAGTATAAGGTACTGGATGTCACATGTATGCTTATGCCTTTCATGATGCGCACATTTCAATGGGATGTGGAGGATCGTAGGTGGCAGGGGCATATATATCTACGCATGTACTTGAACAAGTGGCGGTAGGTTGAGGTAGGCCTACGCAGGATTGCAAAAATGTTCTGTCAATGCAAATCCTGCTTGAGCTAATACTATACGCCGAGAAATATCCGATAACAGGTTCGTTTTCATCTTCTAACCGAGTGATGTTGCCACCAATCGTGTTTTGGGGTGCAACAAAGATATTTTCACTTCGGTTTCCCTGGTCTTCGATAGATTTCCAAAACTGATAGGCTCCCTGAGTGAGTGCAAGAGCCTCTACATTCAGAAAGTACCTGCCTTTAGCGTCAAAAGGTAAAAACATGACTTCCACAGGGTAACTAGGCTGATTAACTCCTAAATTAGTTTTGACGAGTGGGTTTGCAATGAGCCCATTCAGAACAGCCCAGCAACGATTTTGGATCACGCATGACTGACCAGGTTCTGCCAAAACAAAAGATTCTCTAACCCCATTAGCCTCAAGTTTGAAGTAATGATCTGCTGATGTATTCTCCACCTGGGCGATGATACGATGTCCTTGATTGACATTTAGAGGTTCGCATGAAGTTTCGAATTCGGTAGATATGTCCAGGAAGTTTACAGGAGGAGGGAGCTTTTCAGCAGAAGATCGATAAGATCGACCATTGCCAAGAGCTATATCCAGTGTATAGGTTCGCCCTATTTCACCTTGCATGCTGGTTGTGGTTTCGTACCAACCGTTACCCACTTCTTTAAGCGTATCTGTATGACCGGTGTCATCGCTGATACAGACTTCCGCAGATTGTTCGAAAACATCTTGCTTGCCTATCAATAGCTGAGTATCGGAAGTTCTGAACAGTCGGATCTGATAAGGACCTTCACCGGTATGAATACCTCCCTCTACCACAAGTAATTCGTCATAATCATTGAGTTTAGTGTCTAATTGGTCCACACAACCCTGCGTTACAAGAAGGGCACACCATGTGTAGAGGATAACTGGTTTGTTTTTTTTCATCTCCTCTCGCTTAGTCTCCTGGATATGACATCAACGCTCTCTTGAACCAAAGTATACTCGCTACCATTGTGTAGGTAAACTTGGACACTTGCCGGACCCGGTAGGTTGGAAGATCGGATCATTAAATCAATGATCCCCTTGAGGTCTGATTGAGCACTTGGTGTCCAGTTTAAAACCTCCCGAACGTCAGGAACTTGTGGGTCTATATTCAGTACCGAAGGCTCTGAAGGTTTTAGATATCCTCCGATGGTTATTTTCATGGCTTCTTTTGGCAGTCTGTCAATTCCCTCTTTCGTGTAGAAAGCTACCATGCCATTTTTGCCAGTCTCACCGAGGGCAGCGGTGGTAGTTAGTTTATTGATAACCTCGATTGATTTGACTGTGGCTGGGTCGAGGTTCAGTATGACACTGTCGTTACTTACGGGGATGCCATCCAGGAGTAGCAGAGGTGGGCCTGGAAAAGTTCGAGAATCTGATTCTGAGAATACTCGAATCCTATTTTTTCGGACCATGACATAAGGAACAATCTCTTTGATGGTTTCCTTCATAGACGACATGTACAGATAGTCATCTGTATTGATGGTGTAATCTGTTTTCCGATAAGTTCTTCGGTCATAGTTCACACTCTCCTCAGAGGTCACTGGAAATGCCTCTTCTATCGATAAGTAATTTTTGACAATACGCTCTTGAGTCTTGTACGCTTTGGAGATAGCCTCCAATTCATCTCTACTCATGAAGCCGGAGGGCTGAGTTGGTTTCAGTTGCTCATATCCGTTGTAGAGGTCAATGTTAAGTTCCTGCATTGATTGTGGGGCATTAAGCACTTTGAGGTGAGCAATGGAGTTTTGCCCTGGTGCAAGTCCAACAAAACTAAAATAACCCTCCTCGTCGGTGGTGGTCGTTTTTATGCCAGTGGAGGTGCCAGGTAAGGTTAGCATCAACTTTTGTGCAGGAACATTACCATCTATGTTTTTGACTTTCCCCGATAGCGCAATCCCTTTTGGTAAGCATTCTCTTTTGGAATAGTACAATCCTACGGGAAAGCGAAAAGACTGAACCAGGAAGAGATCCTCAAGTGCATTCAACCTTTCGGCTTTAGCATCCTCAAAAAACCAGGAGGGGTGGGTCACGGGGATAGTGAGCTGAGAAAAAAGCTTACTGTATTTAGAAAACTCTACATTTGGTATATAGGCATCATCTATAACACTTACAGATGCTTTTGATGAAAGTGAGTTGCCTTTTTTGTTATTGATATTAACTTGGAGGTTTGCTGAATTGCTAGTCAGTAGTGGATCGTCATGAGTCACGATTGCTTCGATATCGTTTGGCTTGTGTACGAACACCAACCGCTTTCCTATCTCATTCTGTGAGGGATCGAATAGACTCACTTGAACTGGGCCTTCAGGCAGGATTTGCAGGGGTACGGCCAGGTCTTTTTTATTGACGGTGTATTTCGACTGGAAGCCAGGACTCTGGATTTTTAACTGGTGACCTATGATGTCATCAGCCGATTGTAAATTGACGTAGAGCGTATTTCGGAATGTATTGGTCCTAAGGACGATACCGTTATTCTGAAATATTGGCAGGTCAAATGTGCCGAGTTTAGTTCTTGATTCACTGTATACATTGAGTGTATATCTAGCGTCGGCTTTTGGCACAAGTTGGAACTTACCCACACCAAAATCATGTGTGAGCCCGGAATCGAGTAGAGTATTATCCTCAAATAGTTCCGTGAAAACCCTGATTCCCTTGCCTTCTCTGTCTGTTATTCGAAAAGCTATTACGTTTTGCAAACCTACCACCCCTTGACCTCCTTCAGGATAGAAGGCAACATTTATAGCTTGTCTGGTTTTGGAAGTAAAGTTGTTTTCGGTGTTCAAGAGAAAAAATGATTCTGTCGTCAGTAGATTGTTGGATAGGGGATTATACAGTAGTATGGTATAATAACCCGATTCAGGATTATGCAGAGTGGGTATGCTGAACTCACTCAAGCCTGAAACCACCTTGATAAGTTTGTCTTCAATCGTCCGACCATCCATATCTCTGAGTACGGTAACCCCAAGCGAGACGACCTCAAGAGGCTCAGATCCCATCAAATGAACAGCACCCGAGATATCTTCCTCCACTGTAAATACTTTTTTCTGTAGGTGGATACCGATATGCTCTATGCCGCATTGAGCACTACTGGGCAACGACTTGGCAATATTGAGAATGAGAGCAACTGACGATATGATCAAAAACTTTCTCATTTCTTGTTGGCGTTCATGAATTTGAAATTGTACGTGAACGAGGGAAATGCAGCACCCAGCACAGAAAGTTTGTAGACCCTTGGGATATTTTGGTTAGCATCAAATGTTCTCACGTAGACAGAAAAGGGGTTTTTTCGGCCATAGACGTTGTAGAGTGAAAAAGTAAAACTGTTTTGCCAGTTTTTATTTCTCTTGTTAGAACCTGCCAGGGTCACAGAGATATCTAGCCTATGTGTGTCAGGTATCCGAAAATTGTTACGTTCGGTGAATGAGAAAACCCTAATACCAGATGTGTTCGTATTGTGCTTTAAGCCATTGTAGGTGAAACTGGATTGAGGTACGGTAACGGGTCGGCCACTTTGGAAAACAAAATTCCACGAAACTGTCCAGAGCCTACTGGCCCTAAAAGAGGAAGTAAGGTTGAGGCTATGAGGACTATCGAAGTTAGCCGGGAAGTATTCGCCTCCGTTGACTATTTCCTCCCGGAATTCGCTCAGGATCTTTCTTTCTGCCCTGGAATAGGTATAGCTTATCCACCCGTTGAGACGGCCAGTCTGCTTTTTAAAATACAACTCCAGGCCATAAGCTCGACCCGTGGAGTTGAGTAGGTCAGCGGTCAGGGTTTCGTTGAGCAGGACCTCGGCACCTGTTTTTAGTTCTGTTACGCTGCGAATGTCTTTATAAAATATCTCTGCGGAGGTTTCATAATCATTGGACTTGAAGTTTTTGAAATACCCAATGCTATATTGATGGCCTAGTTGTGGCTCTACATTAGCGTCGCTCGCTTTCCAGATATCGGTGGGAAGAGAAGCTGTTGAGTTGGAGAACAAGTGGATATACTGTCTATTTAGGCTATAGCTTGCTTTGATAGAAGATGAGGCATCCAGTTGAAGTTTCAGTGACAGTCTGGGCTCAAGCCCAGAGAAAGTTCGAGCAATCTCACCATCCTCATAGGTTAAAGTGTCTATGATAGAAATATCTGACTTTGCTACGTTGGGATTATATAGAAATTCTTCACCAGGGCCGATATTGGAAAAGGTCGAAAACCTGAGACCTGCATTTGCTGATAGGTTGCTTGAGAGTTCCCATTCACTATTGATATAGATGCCGGTCTCTATCGCTTTTTCAGTAGGAAGCTCTTGCCTGGCTAATACTGAGCCATCAATAGGTTTTAACGTGCCTTGGCGCATCTCGTAGAGATTGGTGTTGAATCCAATGTCAAGTAATACGCCATTGTCAGCATAGTAGGTGAGGTTACCATTTATGCCTCTGTTTAAGATGCCGTTGTCCAAGTCAAATTCACGTGTATCCGAGCGGTCTTCTAGCTTGGCCGTATATTCTGAAAAAAACCCGGTCAGATTGGAGGTAAGCTTATTATTGAATTTGTGGTTCCACTGTAATGCAAGGCCATTAGAGCCGTATTTGTAAGTAGTGTCTGCTGAAAAGCTAAAGTTGTCGCGACTGGCATAAGCCGAAACGGAGATTACATTTTTTTCGGAAAGCGTATGATGATATTTGAAATTGATATCTCCATATGAGGCGCTACTGCGTTGCACATCTTCGTTATCGATGTTGTTCAATAAAAGAAAAGGATTCGCATATCGGGCACCAATCACCGCGCCTGATTTTTCGAGGATGATAGGGATATCCGCTTGCACCCGGTTAGAAACCGGACCTATTCCACCTTTCATGGAAAAGGTTTTTTTATCAGGTATGATCTGGTTGACTGATAGCATGGATGAAAGCCGACCACCGTATTGTGCAGGGATAGCTCCCTTGTATAAGGTGAAGTTGCCAATCAAGTCGGGGTTGAAAAGGGAGAAAAACCCTAAAAGGTGTGAGGAATTATAAATTGGAATGCCGTCTAGTAGGATCAAATTTTGATCGATGTTTCCGCCTCTTACGTTGAAACCCGTGGCACCTTCTCCGATGGTACTAACGCCTGGGATTGTCGTTATGATCTTTGAGATATCGACTTCTCCCATAAAGTTCGGTAGTGTCCTGATGGCCTCGACATTCAAGGTCACCTTACCAGAGTTGGTACCTTGCACATTTTCATCTACGGCCTCACCAGAGATTACGACACCTTCTAGCTCGATCGTTTTGTCAAAAACCTCCACCTGAATGGTGGTGTCCTGCGTCAGTGCCAGCGTAAATATTTTGTCTACAGTGTTGGGTGACTTAACTACCACAAAATATCTGCCCCTGGGTAGCGAACTGAGAAAAGCCCCATTTTGATCGGAGATAATCCTCTCATCCAGCTCTTTGAAGTAGAGTGAAGCATTAGGGACCAGCTCATTAGTGTTAGCTAGCTTTATAGTTCCTGAAAATGAGTAATTGGGTCGTATCTGAGTAAGACCATCATTTAGAATAACCACAATCTCATCTCGAAGTACTTGATAGGAAAGTTTAGTCTGGTAGAGTACTCTGTCCAAAGACTGCGTTAGAGAAGTTTCAACGAGGGATTGGGAGACGGTTAGAGAGGAAGTCCACTCCTTCTTGTAGAAAATTTTGATATTAAAATAGACTTGCAAGTCAGAAAGAACCTCATCAAGAGGAGTGTCAGCGTAGTCCTTGCTAAATGTCACCTGCGTTTGTCCGAGAAGAACAGAATTAGTAAGACAAATAAGGCAAAGCAACAGAACAAAGTCTTTTCTCATGCTGATTATATAAGTGGTGATACAGGTCTAGGCGGCCCCTTCTAAGAAATCCTTACAAGTGAAAACAATGGAACCCTTATTGATTGAGGTGTGAATTTTTACAAAAAATGCTTGAAAAGAGAATTAGTTACAGATTTTGCCAAAAAACCTTTGGTTTTAATTAGTTATGCATTTAGGAAACTTATTAACAACTTAAATCGTAATACATAAAAGTGAAAGGGACATATCTAGGCGAATTTGAGGAATTGGTCCTGCTGATTATCGGCGCTTTGGCAGACGATGCATACAGTATCTCCATCAAAGAGCAGTTGAAAGAAAAGACGGAGAGAAACCCAAGTATAGGCGCGCTGCATTCATCGCTATCTAGGTTAGAGGATAAGGGGTTTATATCCTCTTTTGAGGGGGGAGCTACCAAACGACGAGGAGGGAGACGAAAAAGGTTTTATCAGATTACCAGTGCCGGTAGAAAAGCGCTCTCTGATGCACATACACTCCGATCGGGGCTATTTAAGTTGGTACCTGGGGTGACGTTGAATGAATAGGCCCAAGACACATCCTCCACGTTGGGCCAACTGGCTGCTAGAGTGGTTTTGTGATGATCACCAGATTGAGATATTGCAAGGAGATCTCTACGAGTTATTCGAAAAGCGAATGGAGCTTAAAGGCTCATTTCGAGCCAAAATTTATTTCGTGCTGGATGTACTGGGGGTTCTGAGACCCTTTGCCCGGAAAAGAAAAAGGTCAACCCATTATAATTTATTCGATATGCTTCGAAACTATCTTACCATCACCTATCGAAATATTCGTAGTCAGAAAACCTACTCTTTCATAAATGCCGCTGGACTGGCTATTGGATTGGCATGTTTCATTTTGATCTTCCTCTATATTCAAGATGAGTTGAGTTTTGATCGGATGCATGAAAAGTCTGATCGCATTTATCGTCTCCATGAAAGATTTCAAAGTGATGGTATCGGAGAGCATTCGGCTAGCCAGCCTTTTCCTGTCGCACCGACCTTGTTAAATGATTGCGCTCACTTGATGGACTATG
>JAHCMJ010000204.1 GCA_019192485.1 Cyclobacteriaceae bacterium HetDA_MAG_MS6
CTTTAAAATCTTCAACCCCTCATACAATCCTAGAACGCCATGAAAGAGCGCATTACCGACTTCAAGCGATGCAGCTCCCGCCTTCAGGTCTCCGGTGCCATAATCAATGCTATTCCACCCAGTAAAAGCTTTGAACCTGTTGATCAGATCATCGGAAACGTAACCAATCGCAATACCATATCCTGCTAGCAGCCATTTAAATCCAGTGGCCAAGAACACCATAGATACTTCCGGGTCTATCTGTACAGGAATTGCCCCCATTCCTTGCGTACCATCTAATATCAAAGTGGTTTTGTAGGCTTTGCACCACTCGAAAATCTGTTTCAGGTCAACTTCAAACCCATCGAAAGATTGGATCCAACTAAGACATAAATTCCGATTACCCTTTTTTATTTCCTCGTGAAGAGCTTGATAGAAGTCAGGAGAATTATACTGGAGTTCGACTATCTCAAACCCAAGCGACTTCCATGGGAGCACTACAGATGGGAAGTCACCCTGAAGTAAAATTATCCTTTTTCTTTCCAGATATAGACTAGCCATATTAATTCCTGTCGATACATTGGGGAGAAAGAATATTGATCCAGGACTCGTGCCAAGCATTTCTGCAACCATTTTCCTGGTATGCTCATACATATCAAGCCAATCCTCGAAATGCCAGGACCCTTTTTCTACCAAGTGCTTATGAAACTGTTCCTGAGTCTCAACCACCTGACTAGGTAAGGCACAGAATCTGGCAGTATTCAAGTAAGTGTACTTTTTCAATACCGGGAAACGCGACCTGATTTCACTAATATTCATGTGCCAAAAAACCAGAGTTTGATTGAAAGGGCCAAAACCGTAATCACAAGGATGGTTCTAATCACTTTATCATCTTTATCTACTGACCACCTACTTGCTATCCATCCGCCAGCAGAATTTCCAGCGGCTAAGGTCAAACCATAAACCCACTGTACCTGGCCGCCAATAATGAAGACAGCGAGAGCGAAGGAAGTATAAACTAAGACCACAAAAACTTTTATGCTATTGGTTTTTGCCATGCTGAGACCATGTATGCCAGTAAGTATAGCGATCATCAAAAAACCAATTCCTGCTTGGATAAATCCACCGTAGATACCTACTCCAAAGAAAAGAAATATACTTAGTGCACTACGCTTAGTTGTAAAAATCTCCTCTACCTTTTGAGCACTTAGCATAGGCTTAAATACCGTAAGCCCTATAACTAAAAGCATGACTACCGCTAGAATTCTATTGAATAGGACGCTATCGATATCTACGGCAAGGTATGCTCCTAAAACCGCCCCGCAAGAACCGGAAATGGCCAGCCACAGTGCATATGGGAATACCGAAACACCTTTGCTTCTGAAACCGGAAACTGAAAAGATATTTTGAAGAAAAATAGCTACTCTATTTGTCGCGTTAGCTTGAGAGGACGGGAGATCCATGAAAATGAGTAAAGGTAGGGTAATCAATGAACCGCCACCAGCTACGGTATTGATAAAGCCGGCAAATATGCCTGCACCTATTAAAAGAATTGCCTCCCACCAAGTCACAAGGATAGCGTTAAATTAGTTTTAGTTACCTGCAGTTGGTCCGGACAGGACCGTAATAGTTCGGTCAAAGTCAGCTGATATATTGGATCTATCTCATTGGGTACTAAATCGCAAAGCGGAGTGAGGGTAAACCGACGCTTTGGTATAGCAGGATGGGGTATCACTAGATCATCCAACTGTATCTGTAGTTGATCCAAGTATAAAATATCGATATCTATTTCCCGTTCTCCCCACTTAATCGTTCTTTGACGTCCCAAAGTGTTTTCCACTTCCAGGCAGACTTTTAGGAGTGATTCCGGCGCTAGTTTAGTTTGCACTTGCAGGACGGTATTTAAGAACCACCCTTGCTCCGATTTGCCCCAAGGGGCGGTTTCATATATTGGAGAGCTTCTCACAGGTGTTATATCCTTATTTTTAAGCGACTCGCAAGCTTCGTTGAGATAGTGCAACCGATCACCCTTATTACTGCCTAAGAGCAGGAATTTACCTTTCATGTGTCTTTTCGAACAAAACCCCAAAACTAACCGTCTTAAAGGCATTCCGTAATTACTTTTGCAAATTAATATTTTCAATGTTTCATGGCATTTCTTAGAAATCTTCTAGCTACGATCGTCGGACTTTTCGTCTTTTCGCTATTCCTTTTCGTCATTTTTGTGGGAATAGTTTCAGCGACTTCTTCGGAAGAAAAACCTGTCGTTCAAGACAATTCTGTATTGTATTTGAAGTTAAGCGGAATCATCAGGGAAAGGGTAGTTGAAGATCCGTTGCAAGAATTGTTTCCTTCTTCAGGTCCTAGAGTTATAGGCCTCAATAAATTACTAAGTGCTATTCAGGAAGCTGCGGTCGATGATAAAGTAAGAGGCATTTATATGGAGCATCAGTTTATTACTGGTGGCTTTGCTTCACTGCAAGAGATCAGAAATGCACTAATGAGTTTCAAAAAAACAGGAAAGTTCATTTATTCCTATGGAGAATACATTAGCGAGAAGGACTACTTTCTGGCCTCTGTAGCTGATGAAATTTACCTTAATCCTCAAGGTTCTTTGGAGTTTAATGGGTTGAGTGCAAACGTTACTTTTTGGAAAGGACTTTTTGATAAGCTTGAGATCGAGCCAGAGATATTCCGTGTGGGTACATTCAAGAGTTACGTAGAGCCGTATCAGCAGAAGAAAATGAGTGATGAAAACAGGTTGCAAATAAGGTCTTTACTTTCATCACTTTATGATACCTACCTGCAACAGGTGGCTGACGCCAGAAAGATTGAGATAAAGAAGCTAAGATCGATAAGTGATCAATTGAAGGTACAGGTACCGACAGACGCGGCGGAGTATGGTCTGGTCAATAAGGTAGCCTACGAGGATGAAATCAAAAGTAAAATCATGCAGCAAGTCGGGGAAGACGACGTGGATGATGTTAATTTTATCAGCTACAGCCGATATGCTGCCTCGCTTGATAGCGATTATTCAAAAAACAAGATTGCTGTTATTGTCGCAAATGGTGATATTGTAATGGCCGGCGATGAAGATGCAATAGTGGGAGAAAAATTTGCTAGAGAAATCCGAAAAGCCAGAGAAAATGATCGTATCAAAGCTATAGTCTTACGCGTAAATTCTCCCGGGGGTAGCATTACCGCTTCAGATATGATCTGGAGGGAAGTCCAATTGACTAAAGGAGTCAAACCTATAGTGGCATCGATGTCAGATGTGGCTGCCTCAGGAGGTTATTATATTTCTATGCTTTGCGATACGATCGTCGCGCAACCCAATACCGTCACGGGCTCTATTGGGATCTTTAGTATCCTATTCAATTTAGAGAACTTTTTGGAGAGCAAGCTGGGTATTACTCACGATGTGGTAAACACTGGTCAGTACTCAGACATCCTCACCGTTACCAGGCCGCTTACTGACTTTGAGAGGTCAGTTTATCAACGTGGTGTTGAGAAGGGCTATGACACTTTTATTACCAAAGCTTCTAAAGCTCGTGGTGTTAGTACCGATGACATCGATCAAGTAGGAGGAGGTCGAGTTTGGTCCGGAGAGCAAGCGCTAGAAAATGGACTTATCGATGTCCTGGGAGGTATAGATGATGCCATTGCTATCGCAGCTCAAAGTGCAGGTATTGAAGATGATTATCAAGCAAGATTTTATCCGGAGCAAAAACCACTTTTGGAGGAGTTGCTAGGGAAGCTAAGTGATGAAGTTGAGGCTAGAGTTTTTGCCGATGTCAAGTCACTGCCACTATCGAGGGAGATTGAGTTCTTAAAACAGATGCAGGGTTTACAAGTCCGAATGAGTCATCAGATAGAGATCAATTAATATGCCTCTTAAAAAAGTTCAAGTCAACCGACGTTCGCTTATACGATGGAAAGTCTATGTTGACAGAGCTCGCATGTATATAGGATATGTACAGTTTCTCATGATTGGTTTTGTTTTTCTTAGGTCTTTTGAAGACCATCCATATGGCAGATTGATATTTGATTATCTGTTCATTTCTGTTCCAGTTCTTTTTATACTATTTATCCTGTTTTCTTTGATTTTAGGGTATATAGACTCTAAACTTGGCTTTAGAGAAGAGGAGTTGAGAAATTACTCGGCGTCTAATCCTATTTTGAGGGAAATACAAGAGGATATCAAACTTCTCAGAAAGGAATTGAAAGCATTAAAAAAGTGATCGACATGACAATACGTAACGACTGGACCCGAGAAGAGATAACATCCATTTACAATGAGCCTGTGATGGATTTAATCTATCAAGCAGCCACAGTTCATCGCCAATTTAACGACCCTAACGAAGTGCAGGTGTGTACGTTACTATCAGTTAAGACTGGTGGGTGTCCAGAAGATTGTGCTTATTGCCCTCAGGCTGCGAGATATCATACTGATGTTAAGGTTCATAAATTATTGGATGTTGATGAGGTACTTGGTAAGGCTCAAAATGCCAAGGAGAATGGTAGTACTAGATTTTGCATGGGTGCTGCCTGGAGAGAGGTGAGGGATAATCGAGATTTTGATAAGGTTCTGGACATGGTGAAAGGGGTGAATGCCATGGGAATGGAAGTTTGTTGTACGCTCGGTATGCTGAGTGAAGAGCAGGCTCAGAAACTAAAGGATGCAGGACTATACGCCTACAATCACAACCTGGATACAAGTGAAGAGCACTATGAGGAGATCATCACCACAAGAAACTATGATGACCGCCTAGATACACTGGAAAACGTGCGAAAAGCGAAGATATCTGTATGTAGTGGAGGGATTATCGGAATGGGAGAAGATCATGGCGATCGCGTGGGTATGTTGCATACATTGGCCACCTTACCCGAACACCCAGAGTCTGTACCTGTAAACGCATTAGTTCCTGTAGAGGGCACACCTCTTGAGGATCAGCCAAGGGTTTCGGTTTGGGAGATGATCCGCATGATTGCCACCGCCAGGATTATCATGCCTCGTGCAATGGTCCGACTTTCTGCTGGCCGCGTGAGAATGTCAGTTGAGGAGCAAGCACTTTGCTTCCTGGCAGGGGCCAATTCTATTTTCGCAGGAGATGAATTACTGACCACACCCAATCCTGATGTGAACCAGGACAAAGAAATGTTCCAGACATTGAACCTGAAGCCCAGAGCGTCTTTCAAAGGAGCGGCAGCTGAGAAATTTGCTATGTCTGAATAGAGCGGTCAATAATTTTTCTTGAATTGAAATATTTTAAGAAAAATTATTGCAATTTTATTGGTTTCCCATTTTTGATGGCATCATGACCTTTCAATCAGCTCTTGTTTTAGTGATGATACTAGCTGGTGCCTTGACGTTGATTGCTTCGATCGTTCACACCAGGTTGATCTTCAAAGTGGTTGTCAACCCTCTCTACAGGCGACGGTGGCAAATACTTCGTGGCATGATGTATTTTTTCCTGATAGGGTATGTTGGCGCTATTTTGATTGTGCTGAGTGAACCTGACTCGCTACTGAGTATTCTTGCGGGGGCAGTATTCTTTGCTGGGGCAGGTTTTGTGTACATCGTTGTTCGTTTGGGTGAGGCGACTATTACGGAGCTGAGTTTCAGAAGAAAGGAGTCTGAAGAAAAAGCGCAGGCATTTGAAAAGTTGAACCTGGCGCTCATTGAAAAGAACCGTGAGTTAGAGCAATTTGCTTACGTAGCTTCTCATGATCTACAGGAACCTCTAAATACACTTTCAGGATATGTCGGATTGCTTCAAAAGCGATATCAGGGCAATTTAGATGACGAGGGCAAGGGGTTTGTGGCTTATATCCGCAATGCCTCCGAAAGAATGAGTCGTTTGATTAGGGATTTGCTGGAGTATGCCAGGCTTGGCAAAGAACGACAGGTCGAGGACGTAGACACCCAAGACCTGGTGCAGGCAGTTATTAATGATTTGAATGGAAAGGGTTGGTCAGAAAACGAACCTGTTATAGAAATCACTGAGCTTCCTTCAATTAGAGGGGTGAGAGCGGAATTGAGGCGACTATTTCAAAATCTCATTAGTAACGCTATTAAATTCGTAAAGACTGGGGAGCCAATCAGGGTTTCAGTTACTGCCAGAGCTCATGAGTCCCATTGGGTTTTCAAGGTTTCTGACAATGGAATCGGTATCAGTTCTGAGCAGCAAAACAGAGTTTTTGACATATTTGAGCGATTGCACTCAAGACAGGATTATCCCGGAACAGGTATTGGACTAGCTACTTGCAAAAAGATCGTTGAGATGCATGGAGGTGAGATAGGAGTTGACTCTCAAGAAAATGAAGGCAGTACATTTTACTTCACCATCCCTATTTAATGGGGAGATTATCCTAACTTCCCGTCAACCAAGTGCTTCCTACAGATGAGATTACCTTCTATTCAGTTAGTCGCGCAGCAAGCCGCTTCAGCGTTTGTTAGATTTCCGATGGTCATCATTTCTGCTGCCGTAGCTGTTGGCTATGCCATTTACCTGGTGGAAATGGACAATAAACTTGATAATGTATTCCCCTTTATCAATGTCTTACTTTGCGGTTACCTGGGTGTTCCATTGTTCTTGGCTTTTCAAAGTTTTTATGAGAGATATCAATACCCAAGCAAAAAGTGGGTTTTGAATTTGGCCTGGCTGGTTTTATTGGTGATGGTTTATTTCTATTTACCAGATAATGATGAGACCACGAATGTTCGTGTGCCTTACATCAGATACACTGTGTTTGCTTTGTGCGCCCACCTTTTAGTGGCCTTTGCACCCTTTACAAGTAAGAATGAGATTAATGGCTTTTGGCAATACAATAAGGGTATTTTTCTCCGGTTCTTGCTGAGTGTACTTTACGCTGGGTTTTTCTACGTGGGGATTTGTTTTGCCTTGTTTGCCATTCATGAACTTTTCGGAGTAGACTTTGACGATGAGCTGTTTTTTGAGCTGTTTATCGTCATCGCAGGTATTTTCAATACTTGGTTTTTCATTGCGGGCTTTCCTCAGCAAGTGTCAACATTAGAAGAAGATCACCAATATCCGAAAGGTCTCAAAACTTTCGTACAGTTTGTTCTACTTCCATTGCTTCTGGCTTATTTTTTGATTTTATATGCCTACACTACCAAAGTAGTGTATCTGTGGGATTGGCCGAAGGGTATCATAAGCTATTTGATCATTATAGTAGCAGTCTTGGGTATACTAGCTATGTTGCTGGCCTACCCTTACGCGAGAGAGCGCTTGAGTTCTGCATTAAGTTTTCTAGCGAGATATTACTATGCGGTGATGTTGCCTCTGGTAATCGTCCTGTTCATGGCGGTAGGTATTAGGGTAGAGGAGTATGGGGTTACGGTCAACCGATACTTGATCATTATTACCGGAATATGGTTGACACTTGTTAGTGTATATTTCATTGCTGGGGGGAAGAATATCAAGCTGATTCCGATGACATTGTTTGGCTTTGTTTTCGCTTCTTCTTTTGGTCCTTGGGGGATGTTTTCAATAGGTGAAAATAGCCAGTCAGGAAGATTAAAGGACCTGCTGGAAAGTCGTGGAATTCTGAAAGAGGGAAAAGTGATGAACGAACCGAAATGGTTGGCATCAGATTCTACTGACCTGACGTTTCATGAAGAAAATCAGAATATGAGCGCTGTGGATGTGGCGGACCTGAAGGAGATCAAATCAATGCTGGACTATCTGGAAGACTATCATGGGATGAGTAGTATTGCATCATGGTTTGAACAAGACGGTCTAGTGATAGCGCAGGAGCGAAAGAGTAGCGAGGTGGAGGTCTTTATGAGGATGCTGGGCTTGGAGTATCAATATTACTATTCCACGGATGAGAACAGATACTTGTCCTTTTCTGTTGCAGATCCTATGTTTATTGAGACGAGGGACTTTGATTATATCGTTAGTTTTTCTGTAGGTGAAGACCAGAGCGATTCCATTCGACTACCTAACGAAGATTATTTGGCCTGGGCACATGCAGGAAACGATTTCAGGATCTTTGTCCCTGGCGCTGAAAAGCCCGTCGAGGTGGATATGATGAATCTGGTTGAGCAACTTATGAAGCAATATACCAATGATTACAATTCAGTTAAATGGGAAGATATAAAAATTGAATTAACGGGTGCTCCAGTTTCAGTGCAGTTTAGTAACCTGAATGTTGAGGTCATTAACGACACGACCTCAGTAAGTTATTTAGAAGGTTACCTATTATTTAATATACACTAATCTTATTAACTAGTGTCTTCGAGGTCTTTTTCCAGACTGATCAATTCCTTTTTATCCAGGTTTTTGACGGTCTCGCAGAGAGTAGGTTGGATACGCCAAATTCCTCAGATGGTACGAGAGGTTTCCTTTTCTCAGCATCCT
>JAHCMJ010000205.1 GCA_019192485.1 Cyclobacteriaceae bacterium HetDA_MAG_MS6
TATCAATAAGTGTTTGGTCAGGAAGCTAGCCACTATCATACGAACCCGGTTGTGCATGTATCTGGTCGCATTCAGCTCTCTCATCCCAGCGTCTACAATAGGATACCCGGTCTGCCCGTCGCACCACTTCTTAAATTCTGCCTCATCGTTTCTCCATTGGATATAGTCATACTTTTTATGAAAGTTGTCCGTGGCAACTTTTGGGAAATGCCATAAGATCGAACTGTAAAAGTCTCTCCAGATCAATTCGTTGAGGTACTTTTGATTGAGCGCAATGGCCCTCCGTACAAGCTTACGGATGCTCACAGTCCCAAAGCGTAAGTGAACGCTCATTTGGGTGGTGCCTTCCTTCGCCGGGAAGTTGCGAAGGGTGTCATACTTTTTGACAATATGCTCATTTAAAGTTCGACTTGGTGTTGAGATATCTGGAAATGTAAAACCCATTTCCTGGAGGGAAATGATCTTCGGTTGAGCGCCCTTATTCCAGTTGTCAATATCTTGTGATGGATAGGATGTCGTGTAAAAGTCACTCAGCTTTTCTTTCCAGACCTTGCTGTAGGGCGTATATACGGTGTATGGCGTTCCGTCTTTTTTGAGCACTTCATTTTTCTCAAAAATGACTTGGTCCTTTTTACCGATAAACGGAATACTTTTCGATTCTAGTAAATCGTAAATGGCTCGATCTCTTTTTCTGGCATAAGGCTCGTAGTCCTTGTTGGCATAAAGTCTCTGCACGTCGTATTCTTCCAAGAGCCTATGCCAAACATCCAGAGGGCTTCCATATCTCACATCTAGATAGCACCCTTTTTCTCTGAGTTCTGATGACAGTCTGCCGACCTCCTGATGAATGAATGACACTCTGGCATCATCTTTATCTTCTAGTTTATCCAGGATATCCGTATCAAAGATAAAGACGGGCTGTACGGGAAACTCATCCTTTAGCGCGTAGAAGAGCGCAGCATTATCTTCTAGCCGCAGGTCTCTCCGCATCCAGTAAATAGTGACTTGAGGCTTGCTCATAACATTTTGATGCTGGACAGACCTCCATCTATACCTAGCACCTGCCCCGTTATCCATCCTGCCCGATCAGATAGCAAGTAATGTGCCGCCTCCGCAATATCTATCGGTTGTCCGATCCTGGCAAGTGGATGTCTTCTTTCAGAAGCCTCCTTTTTCGCGTCGGTCCCGACCAATCTCTGAGCCAGCGGTGTGTCAACTACAGAAGGTGCAATGCAATTGACCCTGATATTCGGTGCTAATTCAGCTGCCAGAGATTTAGTCAAACCCTCCACTGCTCCTTTTGCGGAAGCAATTGATGCATGAAAGCTCATCCCCTGCCCGACGGCTACCGTACTGAATAAAACAATTCCACTATGATCGACCTGTTTAAGTTTAGGTAGAGCAGCTTGAATAGCCTTCACCGCTCCTAGAACGTTAATCTCAAAGTCTTCTTGAAAATCAGCAATTGTTAACCTATGAAATGGCTTGAGGTTGATGGATCCTGGACAATATACCAGACCGTGTAAATACTCAGACTCCAACTCAGGCACTTGGTCACTAACAATATCCCATTGACTATGAAGAACGTGAGGTAGGTGTTTTATCGTTTCATGGGTACGAGACCAGACTGAAACGTCACTACCCTCATCTGAAAGCTTCTTGACGAGTGCCAGGCCTATCCCAGATGACCCTCCCACTACTAGATATTTCTTTTGCATATATATTTCGCTACAATGTATTTCCAACCTCGTTGAATCCCCAAATGTTTTCCCGCTTGGATCAGGTAGGTTCTAGGAATACGTTGGTATTTTTCGACCGAACTGAAGTTAACAATTCAGGTGACCTTTCTAAGGTCCTGTATTTATCCGTTGCCTGGAAAGTACAGATAAGCTACTTTAAGCATAATTTATTGCTTGGGGGTCGTAGCATTTTACCTGGGCACTACCCCACAATGAATACTTAGGTGAATTGATCGAATCAATTAAAGGCCATAGTTCTCAATCACTTTTTCTTTATCACTTTGGTGATATAGGTTATAATGAAAGTTGAACAGCTTCTCTAAGATTTGAAGTAGAGATTTCTTCTCATTGTCGGAAAGGTTTCCGACCAATAGCCTAGATAGCTTCATAGCTTGATGAAGGGCTAATTGACTAACTCTTTTACCTTCTTCTGTAAGTCTAACTCTTCTTAATCGTCTATCTTCAGAATCTACTTTCTCCTCAATCAGTCCCTGCTTCATTAACCTTTTGATAGTTTCAAAAGAGGTGCTGTTCTCCCCAACATGAAATTGTACTACTTCTTTTTTCGTCGGATTTTCTTTCTTCAAAATGAAGTTCAAAACACCGTAATCACCAAATCCAACTATCGGTAGATCACGCAAACATACTTTTGTCCAAACCTCAGAAAACGATATCACATTGCCTAGGTAAAAGCCTATCATAGCTTCTTCATCTGCTTGAAAACTTCCCGTAGATCTTTCTTTACGCTCTCGTAGATCTTTCTCATTAAGCCATTTACCAAAGAGTTGAATATCAACTGGTTTTCCTAGCTCAGTGTATTCTTTCCATAGGTTCAATAAGCTTAATATCTCATTCATATAAATTTATTATATTCTTATAATATTATATAACAATTTTGTAATTAATCTGTTTCCAGTATTTATTAATACATAAATCAATGCAAATTAAAAATCTCTATTCGTTGATTCTCCTACTTTTCGCTGATTATGTGAATGCTCAAACACAAGGGACAATTTCGGGAATTGTTACGGATGTCAAAACTGGAGAAGCCCTCATAGGAGTAACAGTTCGAATTCCTGACACACAATTAGGCGCAGTTACCAACCTAGAAGGTTTCTACACCATATCTGATGTACCTACGCAAACGGTTAGTCTACAGGCTTCCTACGTTGGTTATGAAACGCAGAACAAGTTTAATATCGTGGTGCGTTCTGGTGGTGTACCTGACGTCAACTTCGAGTTAAAAGAGGCAGCAACACAATTGGATGATATTGTCGTTACTGCTAACCCTTTTGAAAAGCTGGAAGAAACGCCCTTATCCATACAAAGGTTGTCAGCCGAGGAAATTGCTACCTATCCAGGAGGGAACAATGATATAGCAAAAGTGGTACAATCCTTACCCGGAGTATCTACTTCGGTTGGAGGATTTAGAAACGATGTAATTATCAGAGGCGGCGCCCCAAATGAAAACGTCTACTACTTGGATGGAATAGAAATACCCAATATTAATCACTTTGCCACTCAAGGAAGCGCTGGTGGCCCTGTAGGATTATTGAATGTAAGCTTTTTTGAAGGAGTAACGCTTTCGTCTAGCGCTTTCAATGCTCAATATGATAATGTACTCTCAGGAGTGCTCCAGTTTGACCAAAGGGATGGAAACAATCGAAACTTTCGCACCAACTTCAGAGTGAGTAGCAGTGAAGCTGCATTAACAACAGAAGGGCCTCTTTTCAAAGGCGATAAGGAAACAAGTAATACTTCTTTTATTGCCTCTGTTCGTAGGTCTTATTTGCAGCTATTGTTTCAAGTGTTGGAACTGCCTTTTTTACCCGACTATTGGGACTATCAGTATAAGGTTAGCCATAAACTTGACGATTACAATGATATTATTTTGACGGGCGTGGGTTCGATAGACAATTTCTCAGTTAATGTACCTGACGAGTTTGACCCGGAACAGCAAGCCTCCTTAGAACAAGTTCCTGTGATCCAACAACGCACAAATACCATTGGTGCGAGCTGGAAAAAGAGATTTAAAAACACTCCAGGATTTATGATAACAACTATTAGTACTAATCACCTTCAGAATGATTTCATCAGGTATGAAGACAATGTAAATGAAGAAGGAGTTTTGTTTAGAAATGACTCAGAAGAACGTGAGACCAAGCTAAGGTATAATTATACCCGTTTTTCGTCAGACTGGACATTAAGTGGAGGTCTTTCGTTTCAACGCGTTAGCTACGTAAATAGCACCACTGATCGTGTAAATGATTTTGAATTTGTGACTGACTTATCGTTCAATAGGTATGGTCTTTTCGGTCAAGTATCTCGCAACTTTTTCAATGAGAGACTTGGTCTATCTTTGGGCATAAGAGCAGATGGAAACAACTTCACCAAGGATGGTAATGATGTGCTCTCTACTTTAAGCCCTCGCCTCTCAGCTTCCTATCAGCTAAATAAAACTCAAAGATGGTCGATTAATGCATCTATAGGTAGGTACTACAAGATTCCTCCGTACACCATACTTGGCTTTCAGGATAATGCTGGAAACTTCGTTAATCAGGATGCTAACTATATTCAAAGTGATCACCTAGTACTTGGTATTGAGTATTTACTGACAGACGCATCAAGACTTTCATTAGAGGGTTTTTATAAGACCTACGAAAATTATCCAGTGTCACTTACCGATAGTGTCTCCCTCGCCAATTTGGGAGCAGGATTTGAGGTGCTGGGTAACGAACCTATAGCTAGCGTGGGGCTTGGTCGAACATACGGCCTGGAGTTTTTGTATCAAAAGAAGTTGACCAATAAAACGTACGCCATTTTGGCTTATACATTATTCCTTAGTGAGTACACAGCTTTCAATCCTGATAGCTATTTACCTAGTACATGGGATAGTCGACAGCTTCTCACCTTCACAGGAGGTTTTCAGTTCGGTAATAATTGGGAACTGAGCGGTAGAGTTCGATTTCTCGGGAAAACGCCATTCGCACCTGTAAATGTTGAAGCCACAAATCAGCAAGATACCTACCCGGTATTAATCATTGACTATTCGGATTTTGGTTCGCAGCAGCTAGACCCATTCAATCAAACAGATATCAGAGTTGATAAAAAATGGAACTTTCCTAAGTGGACGTTTAATGTGTTTTTTGAGGTCCAAAATGTATTTGCTCAACAAATACCACAAGCCCCAACATTTGGTCTTGCGAGGACTGCCACGGGCACACTTATTCAACCTCAACGGGTGGTTGAAATTGAAGAAATTGCCAACAGCTCGCCGCTTCCTTCGTTAGGTATCGTCGTCGACTTTTGATGTATTCACCGGAGTTACCAATCGACTTATATAAAAAGTAAAGTGCAAATCCAGATTCCAACGATAAGAGAGTAACATACACCTCCATAAATGGCTGTTTACCTAGAGGATTTCATTAAACCCACCAAAAGACTTCCTTCTTTTGTTTTTCACTCTTGAACAAATCCAAATTCTCGCTAGGACTTTAGGTATAGAAGAAGAATTCAGAGCGAAGACTAGCAAACTAGAAACAATTAAAAAAGTGACCATGTCCAGACAAACTGTGTAAAAGGAATATACACATATCCATTCTATTAATTGGCTTAGTCTGACCTAATTGTAACAAAAAACTAAACAAACGGCCAAGCTCATTTTGATACTATCCCATAGAATTGATTCAACCTCGACCAAAATCAATCACCAGAAGGTTTTATTTTTTAAATACCGATCGGTATATTTACATCATGAGAAATCCAGAGTTTACTAAAAATCTCATTGTTTCCAGGGCTATGTCACTATTCAACACCAAAGGTTACAGAGCTACTTCCATATCTGATATCACCAAAGCTTCAGGCATTACTAAGGGTGCCATTTATGGCAACTTTAGTAATAAAGATGATGTAGCAGTAGCAGCTTTTGAGTATGCGGTAAATAAAGTAATGAAGGAAATCAGAGTAAGGATCAAAACCGCTCCTACTGCCCCTTTGAAACTTAAGGCGATGACTCACTACTATGAAGAGTATATCAAGCAACCGCCAATAGATGGTGGGTGTCCAGTTATCAATACTTCCATTGAGGCAGATGATAACTATCCGCTACTCCGAACCAAAGTTGTGCGGTTCATGAGCATGATCAAGGACTCTTTGAAAAAGATCATCTATCGTGGGATCAAAGAAAATCAGATCAAACCTGACGTCAACGTTGACGAGTTTACTACAATGTTTTATGCGAGTATAGAAGGAGCCATCATTATGTCAAGAGTAGAAGGAGACTTGGTATCATATAAACAAGTCAGCGGTTATTTAGACAAAGCAATAGATATGATCACTGTTTAATTTTTTTTGCAAATTAAAATACCAATCGGTATCCTATGAAAAACAAAATCACCCATATAGATGCTGGCACTTTGGATACTGGCCGTCCAAAAGAGCGGCCGCCTAAGACCAATTGGCAAATTCGATTGCTCATCAAGTTGGTTGGCTGGCTGCAACACCTCTCCTCTCGCTTGGCTGCCAAAATTGTATGGCATCACTTTACAAAACCAGGTCGATCTAGATTCAATGCTAAACAAAAGTCATTGATCAGCAAGGCTGAATTAGGATACCTCAAATACAAAGGTCAGGAACTTCATCGCTACAGATGGGGTAGCGAGGGACCCAGAATACTATTAAGCCATGGCTGGAACTCAAAGATTGCTGATTTCAGAAAAATGATTGAGGGGTTGGTAGACTCAGGGTTCGTCGTTGAGGGTATAGATATGGTAGGTCACGGAAATTCGGAAGGTACACATACTGCCTTACCAGAGATCCGGGATATTCTTAGAAACTACTATCTGCAATCGGGTCCTTTTCATGCTGTAATAGGGTATTCAATTGGCGGAATAGCTGCGGCCATTACCGTAAGTGAAATTGCCAAAAATCTCCAACCCAAGCAGCTTTTTATCATAGCGGCGCCTTCATTCACTCGGTATTTTTTCAAGGATACTATAGATAAACTTGGGTATAAGGAGAGTGTGTACAAAAAAATGTGTGGGATGGTAAACGAAGTATACCATCAATCCATTGATTACTTTGACTTACGCAAAAAGCAAAACAAACTTGGATCAATAGACATGCATCTAGTATATGATGAAGGTGACGCTACGGTACCTTTTCAACGAGGAATTGAGCTGCGGGAAGCTTATCCAAAGGCTTCATTCGTGCATACCAAAGGCATGGGTCACTATCAAGTCATAGCCCATAAAGAGGTTATTAATTATATCAAAACAGCAATTGAAGAATACTTATTCGTTCCTTCCTGAATTCTGATCAGACCAAAGCCACTTTCTGAAACAGACGATCACATCAGACCATTGATCAAATTCTCTTTGCTCGGTATACTTGGTTTTAATTCTAAAATATTCTACCTCGACCCACCGATTATCTATCTCACTTAAGATCACCTTCTTCTTACAGAAATAAGCAAAGAAATCTCCTGACGATCTTCGCTGCACGTGAACCCAGCCTTTTCTATTGATGAGGTCAAAACCTTCTGGATCCCGATCTGTATCTAAGATCGCTCCAGTGATATCTTCGAACTGAGTCTTTGGAAACTTCACTTTTCCTGAAATGATGCGTTCAAATGTGCCAAATCAAAGATCAAAATCGCGAACAATTCCTGTCTGAATACCATACCTGATCATACCGGCAGAGTTTTTGACATTGAGCTTATTCAGAATATTTCGACGGTGTGTATTCACTGTATGAGCACTTAAAAAAATCTGATCAGCAATTTCCTGTGTGCTAAGCCCCTCGGCCACCAGCTTGATGATATCCTTTTCACGCTCCGTCAATTCAATATCTAAAGGGCTGTCGAAGATCTTGTTTTTCTGATAGCTTTTCATAATGGTCTTGGTGATCTCCTTACCAAAATAAGGCTCACCTTTAGCCAGGCTTCTAATCGCCTTGACCAGTTCCTCTTTTCCCGAATTCTTGAGGATGTAGCCATCTGTTCCAGCTTCCATCAGGTTCTTAATAAACTCCTTTCGGTTGTACATAGTAAGTATCAGTACTTTCACTTCCGGAAACTTTTTCTTGATCTCTTGAGTCGTTTCTATTCCGTCTTTTTCTGGCATATTGATGTCCAGAATAGCCACATCCAGTTCCTCGACTTTCTCAATGGCGGACAGCACCTCCGATCCATTGTAAGACTCTGCTATTACCTCAATATCTTCTTGTTGTTCCAATAGCAGACGTAAACCATCCAGGATCATTTCATGGTCATCTGCAATGAGTACTTTGATTTTATCCATATTACTACACCGTTATGACGGCTGTAGCTTCTATGCCTTCACCTGGATCGGTATGAAACTGCCACTCTCCATTGATCTTAGCCATTCGAGAGACAATATTTTTCATTCCAATACCTTTAACAGGTTGTGTAGCATCAAAACCCCTACCGTCGTCTTTGTACTTAAGCGTGAGTTGCTGATCTTTCTTTTCAAGTAAGATGGAAATTTGCCGGGCATATGCATGCTTCAGTGTATTACTTACTAGTTCCTGAACTACTCGATAAAGGTGTATTTCTTTTTCTGTTTCGAGGCGTTCATCG
>JAHCMJ010000206.1 GCA_019192485.1 Cyclobacteriaceae bacterium HetDA_MAG_MS6
CACAATGTTTTCCAGTTCCTCACTACCTATAAAATCAAGCACTTTCTGTTGTTCTGCTATATATCCATCCCAGGAATCCAGGTTGATATTGAAAGTGGGGCGGCCCCAGTCCAGGTATGAGAAAATGACCTGGTTGCCAATAATTTTCCAATGAGCCGTTGATTGCTTCATGCCGTCCAACCACCACGATAGCTGTTCAGTACCTAACATGCTCCTATTGGGGTCTTCGAAGGAGGGGTCCGTCAAGCTGTCGAGTTGTGCCGTCCTACCCTCGAGCCTTTCGTCAAGCATGAACAGGTCAGCTAATGGGCCAAACTGGAAACGGCGATATAGCAGATCACCTTCACGAATAGGTAACCATTCGTAGTATGCCTGTACAGCAGCATTCCGGCGATCTTCATAAGGGCCTTCATCTTCCTGATGGTTTTGCGCTCCATCTTTATAGGAGTCGTTGGCAATCTCATGATCATCCCATACAGCAATGAACGGATGCTTCGAATGCACACTTCGCAGATCGCTGTCCAATCTATATAGCGCATATCTGGTACGGTAGTCGTATAAACTTACTATTTCTTTCGGTGGCAGGTTTTTGCGCAATGAGGAGGTATCTCCATATCGACCTGGTCCGTATTCATAGATATAGTCACCCAAATGTATGACGGCGTCGATATCCGAACGCTCCGCAATCCGACCATAAGCATTGAAATAACCCCATTCATAATTGCTGCAACTGACCACAGCAAACTGCAAATCAGATGCCTCCTGCGTTGCGGTTTTAGTCCGACCCGCCATCGATGTGGCACCAAGGGCCTGAAATCGATAATAGTAAATCTGCCCAGGGGATAAACCTGTCACATCCACCTTTAAGGTATAATCTCGGGCACTATCCGTGGTATAAGTGCCGGACAATATCTCTCCTGCAAATTGCGGATCCGAGGAGACCTCCCATTTCACCTCTACTTCAGGCAACTTTTTTTCTGGTGTCACCCTAGTCCAGATGACCACTCGATCGGACAACGGGTCACCCGACGCCACACCATGATAAAAGGGTTTCAGCTCATCACTTTTTAGATGATCTGTTTCCTCTACAAGGACTTCGAACTTGGGTTGACAGGCAAATACAAGCGCGACGAGAATAAATCCATAGATGCGGGTCATAGATATCCTTTTTGACGAAGATAAGGAGTAGTAGCTGCTTGTAATGTTAAGGAATAGTGAAATTAGTAGTTAACTAGTACATATACTCGCCAAGATGAAAGTTTGGAGTACTCGAAAAGGACGATTGAAAAAATCTTAATTATCTATGTTGGACTGGCTGCAGTATCTTCCATTATCCCTCCAGATCAAATTCTAATGTAAATAGAACAGAATCAGATTTGCAATCGTTAATTTAGTTAATATGAAAATAGAGCTAAAGGATCACTTGATTCAAATTGCAGATCGACTAACACCTGAATCAACTTTAGAAGACGTTTACGAACAACTTTCTCTTCTAGCAGATATTGAAATTTCAGAACAACAAGAACAGAACGGCGAGATTCTAACTCAAGCTGCAGTTGAAGAGAAATCCAAAGAATGGTTAAAGTAATTTGGAGTAAAAGAGCTTCATCCCAATTCGAGCGCAACATCAAATACATTAAGGAAGAACAGGGAGTTTCTTATGCGGAAACTGTTCTTAATAAGATTCTTAGTTCAACTGCATTGTTAGGCAGAACACCTAAAATGGGAAGAGTTGAACCTCTGCTTGAGCATAAGAAAACGGAGTACCGATTCATCGTTGTATGGAGTTATAAAATCATCTATCGAGTAACTTCAGACAGCGTAACAATTTCAAGAGTATTTCATACATCAAGAAATCCGAACAAACTCAAAGGCATCTAAAAACAGAAAGTAACAAACTATGACGCCTGGCCTTACTTAGCTACTGCCAAGTGCATGGAAAACATCCCGCTTATCAGCTACCCTGTCTTTGCCTGCCGACAGGCAAGAACTTTTGTGCTTGCTACATTATTCTGCTCCTTCGCTCAGCTGAAGTTTCTAATTTTGGCATATAATATATCTCCAATATGCCACTACTTGAGGAAATGGAATCTCAGGGTTCTTTTCTATTTAGACACCGAGGAATATTACCGATACTGATGCTGGGGGCAGGGGTCCTCGTGTTTAGGTTTACCTATGAAAGCCGTTTTCTAGTGACACTTATCCCATTCTCTTCGTGGTGCTATATATGCCTTGGTGTAAGTCTTTTTGGCTTGATGGTGAGGATGTATACTGTAGGACACACCGCTTTCAAATCATCGGGAAGAAATACAGATGGCCAATTAGCCCATTCACTCAATACATCTGGTATCTATTCGATAGTACGCCATCCTCTTTATGTGGGCAATTTTTTCATGTGGTTCGGGATCGGGCTTCTAGCTGGCAACATTTGGTTCATAGCCCTTTTTACCACCGTATATTGGCTCTATTATGAGCGGATCATGCTGGCAGAAGAAAAATTTTTGAAGGAAAAGTTTGGCAGTACTTATATCCAATGGGCTCAAAAAACACCGGCCTTTGTCCCTGCTGTCAATCGCTGGAAGCCCGGCGAGCGAAGGTTTAGCTGGAAAAAAGTGATCAACAAAGAGAAAAATGGCGTATTGGCCCTTTTCCTCGTCATGTACCTCTTTGTCATCCTGGAGGAGTGGCTGCGAAATGATACGCTGCCTTTGACGACCAACTTATGGTCAGTATTATTAGGCTTGGCTACATGCTATTATTTGGTAGTGAAGATCATCAACAAAACAAGTGGCTTTTTGGATGAGTCAGAGAGATGACCACTCGCCGATGATTTTGCTAGCTGAAACATATCGATAATTCTAGATATATCATTATGTTTGTTTTCATGGAGATCATTGAAGTCAACAAAGTATTGGCCAACCAGACAAGGCTAAACATCCTCCATTGGTTGAAGGATCCTGAGCGGCACTTTCCACCTCATAAGGAACTGGGCCACTTCGATTTTGGAGTTTGTGCTCAATACATTCAGGAAAAGTCTGGAATGTCACAGTCTACCATTTCCCATTTTTTGCTTCTCCTACAGCAAGCTGACCTGGTCATACCCACCCGACTGGGCAAATGGACCTATTACCAGCGAAACGAAGAAACCATCAGCAACTACAAACAGCATCTAGCCAGGCTATAACATATTGATTCGAAAGCTATGAGTGATCACCTACAAAAAGCCATGTACGACGAGATCAGGGACCGAAGTCTATTTGAACTCGCTACCTCCTACGCACAGGAGTTTATCTCTACGGCATTTGACCGAAATGTCTATCCCACCGAAGAGGCACTGACCAATCTCAATCAATTCGATGAGGACATCCCCCAACAGCCCGGGGACGCCAAAGAAATTCTAAGCTTCCTACATCGCCATGGCTCTCCGGCTGCTGTCACACAGATTGGTGGACGATACTTCGGGTTTGTCAATGGCAGCGTGGTGCCGGCAGGCCTGGCTGCCAAAAACCTGGCCATTTACTGGGATCAGAACACAGCCATGCAGGTATTGTCTCCCATCTCCTCCAAACTGGAGCAAGTGGTGCAGCGATGGCTGGTCCAGCTCCTGGGTTTGCCGGCAGACACAGTTGCTGGTTTTGTTAGCGGGTCTTCGATGGCCAACTTCTGCGGGCTTGCTGCTGCCAGGTACCGCATCCTCAAAAATCAAGATTGGGAACTGGCCGAAAAAGGTTTATTCGGGGCGCCGAAGGTCCGAATAGTTACCTGCACCCAGGCACATTCCACCGTTCTTAAAGCTATTTCCTTGCTGGGATTGGGCAAGGGTAACATAGAATGGGTGGATGTAGATGACGAGGGAAGGATCATCCCGGAGCAGATTCCTCCACTCGACTCACAGACCATATTGATCCTGCAAGCTGGAAACGTCAACAGCGGCGCTTTTGATGACTTTGAGCAAATATGCCGGCGGGCAAAGGATCAGGGCGCCTGGATCCATGTTGATGGCGCTTTTGGGCTTTGGGCTGCGGCTACTCAAAACTTAAGACATCTTACGAGCGGATATCAGCTAGCGGATTCATGGACAGTGGATGGTCATAAGACACTCAACACCCCATACGACTCCGGCATTGTGCTTTGTGCCGACCAGGAAGCATTGGTGTCGGCACTACACATGACAGGAGATTATATAGTAACCGGCCATGACCGAGATGGCATGTTCTTCACCCCGGAAATGTCCAGGAGAGCACGTGTAGTTGAGCTCTGGGCCACGTTGCGATACCTAGGATGGCAGGGCGTGGACGAGCTGGTCCAAGGCCTGCATGAAAGGGCCAGGCAGTTCACATCGGCACTCTCTGATGCGGAGGGATTCCAAGTACTCAATGATGTGGTGTTCAACCAGGTACTGGTCAGTTGTGCATCCGATGAGCTCACTGACAAGGTCATCGCCAAGGTACAGGAACTCAGGACATGCTGGGTAGGTGGATCTTTCTGGAATGGCCGGAGAGTAATCCGGATCAGCGTATGCTCATGGGCCACTACGCCGGAAGATGTTAGTCGTTCGGCGGATTCATTCAAAGAGGCACTGGCCCAAGTCTTGCGATCAAATGACCATGTTTAGCGTGAATATCGGATAAGGTTAAAAGAAAAACGGCCATTATTCCCTTCCTCGGAAGGGTAGGGATGGGTTGAATAGACAACTGTTTTTCTTTTGGTGATGAAAACCAAAAACCCGTCATTCTGAGGCTTTATCCAGGTTTGCTAGGATAAGGCCGTAGGAATCTCACCGATGTAGAAGATTCTCACGCCCTCTTTTAGTCAGAACTCCAAAGGAGAGGGCTCAGAAAACGCGGAAGGTTTTTTTGGTTTTTATTAGGTCGAACTCACGTTACTTAGCGTTTCTTCAGGATGTTCATGATCTTGAGAAATTCCTTTTCTGTGATCTTACGGTCCTTGACGATCTCTTCGATCTCCTCCTTCTGACCCTGGGATAGCTCCACCTCCTGGGGTGCAACTCCTTCCAATAGGTGCTGCATATCGTTGATCCTTGTTTTCAGGATCAAAAATTGATTTTCATTGATCACGCCCTCGTCAAGCAGGGTGCCGATCTTTTCCCGATGTTCGATGATCTTGGTCTCCATTTCGTACTGACCATGTACATATGATTTGATCAACTCGTTGGTTTCGTACAACAAACTCTTGAATTTCCTTTTTTTCCTTTGCTGGAAGTACCTCCCGATCAGCGCTGAGATACCTGCAAAGAGCACCCCTGCCAGGATACCGATCTTGTCCCAATAGTTGGATTGCCAAAAAGCCTTGGAGAAGATATTATAAGTATTCAGTGCCGTTGGGTCCTCCTCTGATACGACGATCTCCTCGATGGGATTGTACCGGATCAGGACGGGTGCTTCCTTTTCAAACCTTTCGTCATCAGCGAAGTGCGTATTGAGATCTGTCAACTTAATCACCTGCGCTCCGGATAACACGAAGCGCTTTGACGTCTCAGGGTAGAAGATAAACTCATAATCCTCCATATTAATCCCATCCTGCTTACCGTAAGTTACAAACCAGTCGTTGCCATTGTAAAAGAGCGATGCTTCGATTGGCAGGTTTCGCAACACATCGTCCTTTATCTTGCGGGGCACATAGCCCGCCAGTTGGGTCAGCGGGATATCTTCACCTTCGTCGATGAGATGCTCGTTGAGGATCACCTGGTAGTGAAACTGTCCGGGGCCCACCTGATAGAGGTTGAGGACCACTTGCTCCATGAAGTGCTGCTGATGGTCAGTCCCCTGATCAAATCGCCGGGAGGATAGCAGCCTCAACCTCATGTTATTCGTCATCAGGTCGAGCAGGTCACCCTTATCGCGTAATGCTGTTTCGGCCTGTCCCCACGGTCGCGTGGTCAGGCTGAGTCCCGGCTTCACGCGAGTAATCCTAAGATACCTTCGGATCAGGTTGTAGTAATGATCATCCTCAGGGATGATGCTTGTGACATGCAGTGGGTTCTGGAAAAGTCCCTTGGCCCTGGGATCTTTATGCGCGTCGTACAGGATCCGCCGGATGCGAGGCTGTAGATCCGAAGTGACTGACGGGGCCATCACATAAGCATGATAAGGCACCTTATAGGTACTCAGCTCAACGAAATCATCATGATTGATATCCTGGCGACTCCTGAAGTAAGATTGGTTGATAGCGATGCCATCTGCTTTGCCCTGGATCAGCGAATCCAGCGAGGCTTCGTGATTGTAGGTAAAATCATAATCCAAAAAACCATGATCAAGGTCCAGGTCATTTTCGGTAAATATCCCTTTTGGGTATTTAAACCCAGAGGTAGAGGTAGGTTTTACAAACAGGAAACGCTTGCCCCGGAGTTGGTGCAGGTGGGTGATACCAGAAGACTTCTGCACCAGGATCGAGCCATGGTAGTATTCCTGGTCATCTACCTTGTGCGTGGCAAAAACACTGAGTTCTTTGAAATCCTCCTTGGCCCGCAGATAGGGAAAAACAGTGAATACCCCGATGTCATAGTCATAATTGGTCAGATGAAATCCCAGGTCCTCCTCCGCTACAATATCCATTTGCAGGGGTACTCCCAGCTCGCCAGCTACATAGGCAAATAGCGGAGCAAAAGTTTCCCTGACTTTCTCTTCAGACTTGTACTTGATAATGCCCACCCGCAGTGTATCCTGCCCTATGGCATGCAGACAGGCCAATATGAATGTCAAGCTGGTCAAAAGTCTCATACGATCTTCATCATGATAGTCCTGTTTTATCAAAAACTTAGGGCGTGCCCTCGTACCTCGGTCGGGCTGTTCAGCGCCTGGTCCTTCCCTGTTCCCACAAGCCCTCGCACGGACTGCCTGCGGCACGCTTTCCATCCCTCACGCAGGTGCAGTGCACTGTCTCGATGGATCCTGCGAAAAGGCAGGGTCGACTAAGAACAAAAATAGTTTTTTTGAAGCATTGGGAGTAGACCACTTTCTGGATAAACTCAGTAGCAACGGCTATATTTGAATGGTAACTAACCACACCTGGGTGTGGTTACAAGTAAGTTATCCTCCATTCTGATGATCGCAAAAAAGACAATCCCGGTTCGGCAATTCTCAGAGGTCAGCGGTCCTTTTTCAGAATTTAGGGTCATAAATCTTTCTGACATTGTGGGATCTTCATTGCTACATCAGCAAGTGCATCGACATGATTTTTACTTCATGATGATTATGAGCAAAGGAGAGGGAGAACATATCATAGATTTTAATCCTATTCAGATAAAAGCTGGAGATGTCTTTTTTATGCGACCAGGTCAGGTTCATGAACTTATGTTATCCGTGGGAAGCGAAGGCTTTATTTTAGAGTTCCCAGCCATTTCATTACCTAAAGACTTCACAAATTCGGCGTTGAAAAGTATCTCTTGGCACAATAATGTCTTTTCTTTTGATACAAAATCATTAGTACCCATTCTCCAATCCGCCAGGAACATTTACACTGAGTCTCTTGGAGATCATCCCCAAAAAAATGAAGTCATTAAACTGCACTTGCATCTGATTCTAATAGAATTGTATCGTAAGGAAATCGCTGAAAACCAGCCTCAAGAGCAAAAATCGGATGCGTTCAGCCTAGAACAACTTTACCTCTTTCAGGAATTGCTAGAAACAAACATTCGACATGAAAAGAGTGTTCAGGAATATGCCCAGTTGATGAACCTTACGCCTTATCAATTGAATAGTATTACAAGGTCAACCCTAAATAAGTCAGTTTCTACCCTCATCAATGAACAGGTGCTCCTAGAAGCTAAGCGACTCTTACTCTGCACACCTAATCAGATTAATCAGATTGCTTTCGAACTTGGCTACGAAGATGTTTCCTATTTCACAAGGTTCTTCAAAAAACACGTTGGTTCATCTCCAGCGAGATTTCGTCAGAACTTCAAATAAGTCCTATTCAACTTCAGGTTTATCCTAACTGAAGCGACCCATCATGTTCTTTTTTTGTAAAAAGAACATGAAAAAAGACTTCCACAAAAATCTGGATTGTGATTTAAAATCCTAAAAAGATTAATCAAAACAGACCTCAAGGAAATGGTGAGTGGGACGAAATGAGCATATAGACCAAGCATCCTATTCATCGTAAAGCAAGCATTGATGGGGTTTATCGCGAATTCCATGTGGCCAATAAAAAAACCACAAACATGAAAAGATCAATACATGCCAGCAGGATCATCATCGTTTTCGTGATTATACCAGCCTGTACTATGGGACAAACGGTAAATCAATTCAATTCCTGGTGGTACTACTCAGGAACCTATAGATTAAATGAAAAATGGACGAGTAACCTCTTGTAT
>JAHCMJ010000207.1 GCA_019192485.1 Cyclobacteriaceae bacterium HetDA_MAG_MS6
GATTCCTCCAGGCACTTCCTCAAAGCCGGAAGGGCTGTTACTTTTCCGTGAAAAGTAACCAAAAACTTTTGGAAGTGTAAAAACCCACTGCCAACACTCCGTCCCGACCTGCAACACGGCCCTGATCGCTCATCCGCCTACACTTCCTTCTGCCCTCCTAAATGCAATGAGAGCTTGAGAATCAATGTAAAATGTTAACTCGGTGCTTTGCCTATTAGCGTCACTTCGACAACCGCAGGGAGGAGAAGTCTCATTAAGCGTTAAGATGATTACCACTCAAGCAAATAGACCTAGATTAACTAGACAGGATTCCTCCAGGCACTTCCTCAAAGCCGGAAGGGCTGTTACTTTTCCGTGAAAAGTAACCAAAAACTTTTGGAAGTGTAAAAACCCACTGCCAACACTCCGTCCCGATCTGCAACACGGCCCTGATCGCTCATCCGCCTACACTTTCCATATGCCCTCCTGAATGCAGCAGGTGCTTGAGAATTAAGGTAAACCGGTCGGTGCTTTGCTTGTTAGCGTCACTTTGACAACCGTAGGGAGGAGAAGTCTCCTTGAGTGTAAAGGACGATTTCATTCATTTTAAGAGATGTCTCCCTCCGCTATGCTCCGGTTCGACATGTGTTGCGCCTCAAACCATTTATGCTAGATTGTAGGGGAAATTGAAAAGCATAATAACAAACAGCTTAGGTGTTGTTAAATGTTAGTTGGTGGTATTTAAAAAAATGAGCGAATGAGACATATAAAACAGCAATTTCAATAGCAGCTAAACCCGAAACAGTTTGGAAGGTATTAATGGATTTTGAGAATTACAGTAATTGGAATCCCTTTATGAAGCATATCCAAGGAGAAAAGGCTGTTGGTAAGAAACTCAACGTCACAATTCATCCTCCTAATGGAAAAGAAATGACTTTCAAATCTGAGATCCTGGTATTTGAACCAAGTAAAGAACTCAAGTGGTTAGGTAAAGGTCCAATTAAAGGCCTCTTTGAGGGTGTCCACTCTTTTGTACTTGAAGACCAGAATGATGGTGGTACCAAATTCGTTCATAGTGAAAGGTTTACCGGGATGTTAGTTAGGTTATCGAGAAAGATGTTGGATAAAACTGAACAAGGTTTTAAGCAAATGAATGAAGCGTTGAAAAAAGAATGTGAAAACAAAAAATAATTACGCCAACAAAGTGTATAGTGCATAGCTACCCTAAGCATTAGCTAAGTCGCCACATAAACCGTCAACATAAATAATAAGTATGACAGCAATGAAGCTAATAGTCGGTCTTTCGTTTTTAATTATTGTGCCTCAAACCATTTTATGCTAGATTGTGTAGGGAAATGAAGTGATGTAACCACCATGTAGTTATATCCGATGGCTAAATACTTATTGTCGTACCAAAATTTGAAAGGAATATAACCACACCTAGGTGTTGTTATGTGTAAGTTATGGATGTAATTATGGAAAATGAACTGGCACGAAGAATTACCAAATAATTGTCCCCCTTCTGATTCCGAGTCACCAGAAGGAAGAACTTTTTATCGACTTTGTAGCAATAACCCTGCTCAATCCGAAGATTTCATATCACAAAAGGAAGAAAAACCAAATAGAACATTTGCCGGTATTTCAACCTGTACGTTAAGAGCGGTATCTATTTGGAATGACAGGGAAAAATGTTTGAATCTTAAAAAGTTAAAAACTCAGAGAAACAAAAGCATTGGTGAATTCATCTTGAACAATGAAGACGGACTAATAAAACAGACCTTTAAAGCAGGCCATTATTCGTGGTGGCGAAGTGATCAATTTAACCCTAATATTGTAATAATTACTGAGAATTGAAGCGGTCACTAAACATAGATAGAATACTGTTATTCAATGATTTTCCTGAGCTTTTCTTAGCTAAGGATAGTCTTGGTGTAGACTACATATGTCTATTGTATGATTTTTCCGATGAGGAATATTCTTATTTATGTGTTGGAGTTTCCAAGAAGGTTTTACACTCATTTCTTAATGGCTATAGGGATCTGAGATCCATATTTTCTGAACCTGAAGCTAAAGAATGGTGGACTACAAAGGATGCATCCGAACCAAAAATTTTGATTCAGCTCTTAGAAATCGAGAAAGTCCCTGGGGAGCTTTTACCAGAAGAAGGATTTTTCTTCAATGATGAGCAGCAGGATGAGTTCATAAGAAATGAAGTTGTTGAACATAACAACGTCATAGTTCATCTTTCTCTTTCTGATGAAAATGAAAATCAGAGCATCCCAATTGATGACTTAGGAGATTTTTCGAAATTGTATCAACTAATGGTTGAGAAAGCATATAAAAAAGCAATTCTTAGATCAGAGCTAAAAGAAAAAAAGAGTTTTATAGTTCCTAATAACTACACACTAAGAGCGTTTGCCGCCTCTCCTGGATCATTCAATTTGCATTTGAAATCTGAGGCAAATAAGGATTTGTTCGGTAATAGCATAATTGAAGAAGGTCTGAGTATGATCGATCAAGTAATTAACTCATCAGATGATGAAGAAAAGCTCATAGAGAGCCTTCGATCAATTAAAGGACATGCCATTAGCAGTTATAAGAAACTATTAGAAAAGGTTGTTAACCGAAAAGTGAATTTTAAATACAAATGGGTATCACCAGCATCTCCAGAAATACATAAAAGACAGATATCTACTGATTACGCCGAAAAAGTAATTAAGCTCTTAGAAACGAAGGAAGAATTAGCAGAAGAGATAAAGGTATTCATTGGGTTTATAATGCAGGCTGATGTTGAAAAAGGGGGATGGAGAATCACTAATGAAGAAGATGGTAAAGATTACTCTGGTGAATCGGCTGGCCATTTGCTAGAAGGAATCACACTAGAAACGGTTAAATACAAGTTAACATGTCAAGAAATTGTAGAGGCTTTAAAAGTTACTGAAAAAGAAAAGGTCAAATATGTTTTGACACAAATCGAGGAATTGAAATAAACTACACCCAACATGGATACTAAAATGAATATGCAAACTGAGCAGTTTGAAATATTGCTGCTAAAATCGAAATTAAAGAGATCTAGCAAATGGGGCGCATACTCATTTTATCCAGGCGTCAACAATTGGGGAGATTCGGGGACAGAAATTCAGGAGGAAAAATTTCTCCCTTTCCGAATTGATTTCAGGAGCTAATGTAAAATGGAGATAAATTAGAAATGATCAATTTTAGCATGAAAATACTATTTTATAACTATCTGATAATCAATACGTAGTCTTACGTTAGTCAGTATTCCACTTCGATCAAAATTCAACAGGAAAATGAAAAAGATAAACTTAATTATTGTTCTAGCTATCTTCTGTTTAACAGCATCTGCTCAATGGAGTAACACTGGGAACAACTTCACTACTGGAAAAGTAGGAATCGGAACAACATCCTTGTCTATCGGAAATACTGGGGTGAATAATTTGGTTATCGGTGACGCCTCTTCTAGCGAAGGCTTGGTCGTTAATGCAAAATCAACTAATGATGGAATTTTAGCTTTCGCAAGTGATGGAAATATGGTTTCCAGATTCATTTATAATAACCCATCTGGAACTCTAAACTACTATAAGCACGGGGTTGGGAACTTGTTTAGCATTAATAGCAATGGTAGAATAGGAATTGGAACGACTTCACCAAGCTGGAATTTGGAAATCAATGATGGAGATAATGTATATTCAACGATTCATTCTACTGGAGCAAATAGCCTTGCTGGATTAGGTCTTGTGAATGACGCTAGAACATGGGTGGTAAGAGTTGAAGGAGAAGATGATGACAAATTTCAAATAAGAGATGCTAGTGCCAACGCACAAAGACTAACGATTAACACTAACGGATATACAGGAATCGGAACAACCATTCCTTTGGTTAGATTACAACTAAGTAATGCAAATTTAAATCTGCAATCCGATGTTATTTACAATCAAGAATCACTTCTAATCCTTGAAGACGAAGATGCCCAAATGGATTTAGTCTCTGATGCTGGTGGAAGCTGGGGTTCTGAATTGACTTTCAAAGAAGTTAATTCCTCAGGTAACCTTGTGAATAATTGGGGAATTATAAGGACCACAGGTTCTACTCCAGATTTAAAGTTTCAATTTGGGAATAACGCCAATTCACCTACCAATACTACCCTAGTATCAATAAAGGCAAACGGAAATGTCGGAATTGGAGTAAATCCAACTGAGAAGCTAACTGTTGACGGAAAAATTCGAGCAGAAGAAGTTAAGGTCGAAATTGTCAATGGCCCAGATTACGTTTTTGAATCGGATTACCAACTTCGAACCCTCAAAGAGACTAAGGAATACATAACTCAAAACAAACATCTTCCTGAAATTCCTTCTGCTAAGGAAATGGAATCGAACGGAGTTGATCTTGGAGATATGAACATGAGGCTTTTGAAGAAGATCGAGGAACTAACGCTGTATCAGATCGAACTACTGGAACGTCTTGAAAAGGCAGAGCAAGAAATATCTCAACTGAAAAACAACTAAAAGAATATAACAGGCATTAATCAATAGACTAACATACGCATTGTAATTGATAAGGCCTCCCCCTCATTTGTAAGGGGCTCTCCGTTTTACCAGGAGGTCATAATCATTGACTTCGTAGACCTCACTTCATGAATGATCTGAGAATAAGACCATATTCAAAAAGGTCAAATAGCTAAAACTAACCCTAATTTATTTCGTCCACCGCCTAGTTTCTGGTTTGACTGACAGATATCACCAGATTACTGCATACAGAGCCCTCCGGCTTTCAACTTTGAAGTATATTTGTCGCGCATATAAGGATTTTATTTCCGAATGAGGATCATTATAGCGGGGGCTGGGGATCTGGGATTCCACTTGGCGAAACTTCTTGCTTTCGAAGAGCAGGATATCATTTTAATAGATGAAGACGGTGATGTACTTGATCGTGCTTCAAATCATCTCGATGTACATACGGTAAGAGGAAGTTCGACTTCCATCAAAGTATTGGAGGAATCAAATATCTCCAAGGCTGATCTGATGATCGCCGTAACATCCGACCAGGAAACCAACTTTACAACAGCTATTTTGGCTAAGAAATTGGGGGCCAAAAAGACGATCGCCAGGATTTCTAATATTGAATACCTCCATCAGAAAGATAAGCTGGACCTAAAAGACATTGGTATCGATGAGATCATATCCCCTGAATCTCTAGCTGCTAAAGAGATCAAGCGTCTACTCAAAGAATCCGCTCTGACAGATACGTTTGAGTTCGAAAAAGGCATGCTGTCGCTGATCGGTATTACGGTAGCCGAAAAATCTGAACTACTGGAGAAAACCCTTACCGAAACCGCGTACCTCAACCCTGATCACAACTTCACTACTGTTGCTATCCTTAGGGATAACGAGACCATTCTCCCACATGGAAATAATAAGTTCCGACTCAATGACCATGCGTATTTCATTGCACAGCCAGATGGCATAGATCGGGTAATGGATCTGGCGGGGAAAGAGCGGATCGACATTAAAAATATCATGATATTAGGTGGGAGCAAGGTTGGGATCAATACCGCTAAACAGCTCAGCAAGCGGTACAATATCAAACTGATTGAAACGGACAAGGACAAGTGTTTCAGACTAGCTGATGAGCTGACGGAGACTATGATCATCAACGGGGACGGTCGTGATGTAGAATTGCTCAAAGAAGAAGGCATTGACCAAATGGATGCTTTCGTTGCAGTGACCGGAAACTCCGAAACTAATATCATCTCCTCTTTAGTAGCAAAAAACAATGGTGTGAAAAAGACAATCGCACTGGTCGAAAACATGGATTATATCCATCTTTCGCAAAACATAGGGGTAGACACGCTAATTAATAAAAAGCTAATCGCCGCCAACTTTATTTTCAGGTATATCCGTAAAGGAGAGGTGATCAACCTGACCAGTGTGCATGGTGTGGATGCTGAGATATTAGAGTTTGAAGTGCAGCCCAGCGCTAAGATCCTTACCCACGAACTACGCAATCTCGATTTTCCAAGGACCGCCATCATAGGCGGAGTTATCAGGAAAAATCAAGGGTATACTGTTCGAGGAAACTTTGAATTTGAACCAAAGGATCGTGTCGTGGTACTGTCCAAACCTGAATGTATACACGCCGTGGAAGGGTTCTTCAAGTAGCTGTCATGTCTTTTAACTACAGAGTCATCATTAATATTCTGGGCATTTTATTGGTCCTGAACGGAATATTTATGATCACCTGCTTGCCTTTCAGCATCTACTTTGGTGGAGAAGACGCTGGGGGTATTTTGACCGCTGGGGGTATTACCAGTTTTTGTGGGACCATACTGTGGCTCCTGACTCGCCGCAATCAAAACAAAGAGCTTAAGAAGAGAGATGGTTATCTGGTAGTGGCTGGCGGGTGGTTGATCATGTCTTTTTTCGGATCGCTGCCATACTTGTTTACCGGGGAGATATCTAACCTGACGGATGCTTTTTTCGAGACGTTATCTGGCTTCTCGACTACAGGCGCCACCATTCTTACTGACATTGAGTCAGTGGATAAGGGAATCTTGTTTTGGCGAAGCCTGACTCAATGGATCGGCGGTATGGGTATCATCGTGCTTACGGTAGCTATATTGCCCATACTAGGCATCGGGGGCATGCAGCTTTTTGTTGCTGAAGCTCCCGGAATCTCACCAGATAAGCTGCAACCCCGGATCAAAGAAACTGCAAAACGTCTTTGGCTCATTTATTTAGGATTGACAGGACTGGAAACCATTTTGCTGTGGGCAGGGGGTATGACCTTTTACGATGCGATCAACCATGGTCTGACCACCATGGCTACTGGTGGTTTCTCTACCAAAAATAATAGCGTCGAGTATTTCAGCTCTCCTTTCATCCAATATGTCATCATTCTGTTCATGTTCCTAGCAGGAACCAACTTCACAATGACCTATTTCGGACTGCATGGCAACTTCAAAAAGGTTATTCGAAATGAAGAGTTCAGATTTTACCTCGGCTTTTCAGTAGTAATCTCCATCATAGTAGGGTTGGTGATCTATAGTCTGGATCATGACTCCTTTGAAAAATCGATGAGAGACGCACTGTTTCAGGTAGTCTCTATCATCACTACAACGGGATACGTAACCCATGACTACACGAAATGGACATCGTTCATCACCATCCTATTCTTCATCATGATGTTTTTCGGAGCATCGGCTGGTTCCACTGCAGGTGGTGTGAAGATAGTAAGACATATAATCCTCATCCGAAATAGCGTTCTTGAATTGAAACGTCAAATTCACCCCTCTGCTGTGATCCCTGTGAGGTTCAATGGGAAGGCAGTTTCAAGAGATATCACCTTCAATATCCTCGCTTTTATCATGATTTACATATCCATATTTGCAAGTGGTTCTATTGTTATGGGTATGCTGGGGTCTGACTTTATGACTGCTATAGGCTCTGTTGCCACCTGCCTTGGCAACATTGGCCCGGGAATAGGCACCGTTGGTCCTGTAGATAATTTTGCTCACCTACCGATGGCTGGCAAATGGTTTTTGTCTTTCCTGATGCTATTGGGAAGACTAGAGCTTTTCACCGTATTAATATTATTTACTCCATATTTCTGGAGAAAGATATAACCTTGTATCATGTTTATTTTCGACTACTTGATCTGGAGCCCAGACCCTGATATTTTCACTTTGCCATTATCTTTTATCGGTCTTTCCGATAGACCTGTGAGATGGTATGGGTTGCTGTTTGCGCTGGGTTTTATCCTCAGTCAGCAAGTGCTATACCGCATCTATCGCACCGATGGACAAAACCCGAAAGATGTAGATATACTGACCACCTACATGGTTATAGCGACTATTCTGGGCGCGAGACTTGGACACTGTCTTTTTTACAATCCAGGCCATTATCTCTCCAATCCAATTGAAATTCTCAAAGTTTGGGAAGGCGGTCTTGCCAGCCACGGTGGCGCTATCGGTATTTTGATAGCACTTTGGCTATATGCCAACTACGATATCCGAGCAAAATTGCTTGGAGGCTTGATTCCTTATTCTTTTTCAGCCAAGAAAATAGTTCGACAAGGACAATCTTATTTTTGGGTTCTGGATCGAATGGTGATTGTGGTGGCATTGACCGGAGCACTCATCCGGACGGGTAATTTCATGAACTCGGAGATGGAAGGAACGCTAACTGGTTCAGGTACGGGTGTCGTCTACGCCGCAGCTACAGAGGAAGCGCTCATGC
>JAHCMJ010000208.1 GCA_019192485.1 Cyclobacteriaceae bacterium HetDA_MAG_MS6
CACTGATGAAGTACTTTTAGCAACTGAACTTGGCGTATGGTCAACAGATAACGTCAATACAGGATCTCCGATATGGGGTGCTACCAGTACGGGTCTTGCAAATGTGCGATGTGATATGCTCCAATATCGCGATAGCGATGGACAAGTATTGGTTGCTACTCATGGACGAGGTGTATATACTGGTAATCCCTTTTCTGCAAGTACTGGTGGTGATACCCAACCTCCAACTGCACCTACTAACCTAAGCGCTTCTGGTATATCAGCAAGTGGTTTTAGTATAAGCTGGGATGCCTCTTCAGACAATATCGGGGTGACGGGCTATAATGTGTATGTCGACGGTGTCCTTGATGGAACTACTAGTTTGGTCAGTTACAGTATTTCCGGTTTGTCTGCATCTACTGCTTATGATGTAGAAGTGGAGGCAACTGATGCGGCCGGTAACCTTTCTACACGAGTCAATGTGAATGTGGTGACTTCTTCACTGGGGCTTACCTGTTTCGCCACAGCATCGGCTTTTCCTTACAGCGAGAGTTTCGAGAGTGGTGTCGGTTCATGGCAGCAGGGAGCTGGTGATGATGGTGACTGGGTAAACTACTCTGGTTCTACTCCTTCTTCTAACACCGGGCCGTCATCAGCATCCGATGGTAGCTTCTATATGTACTTAGAGGCTTCAACGAATGGAACAGCAGGGCAAATTGGTGCCAATGCCACAGCCATCCTTGATGGACCATGTTTTGAGCTATCTGCTGAAACAGCGGCGACCTTTAGCTTTAGTTATCATGCATATGGGTCTAATGTAGGTAGCCTTTCGTTGGAGGCCAGTACCGATGGTACTAGCTATACTTCGCTTTTCGATGTTGCAGGCAATCAAGGTAATTCTTGGCAGTCAGTAAATGTTGATTTGAGTAGCTACTTGGGGTCGGCTGTGAAACTACGTCTAGTAGGAGCAACCGGCAATGGTTGGTCGAGTGATATCGCCATTGATGATCTGAGGTTGAGTACTTCGGGATCAGGAGGAAGTACAATCTCTTGCACCAATACAGTTACATCTTTTCCTTATAATCAAGGATTTGAAAGCGGTGTCGGTTCCTGGGTACAGGTCTCGGGAGACGATGGAGATTGGGTTAATTTTATTGGAAGCACACCATCTAGCAGTACAGGACCTAGTGGCGCATTTGAAGGCTCTTTATATATGTATTTGGAAGCCTCAACAAATGGTACTGCTGGGCAAATAGGCAATAATGCAACCGCTATTTTGGAGAGCCCCTGTCTTGACCTTACGAGCCTCTCTTCCGGGTTTTTCAATTTTAGATATCACATGCTAGGCTCAAACATGGGTTCTTTGAGCCTAGAAGCCAGCACCGATGGCAGTACCTGGACAAGCTTGTGGTCCCAATCTGGGAATCAGGGAAATAGCTGGTTGAGTGCATCGATATCACTTTCTGCGTATATCGGAAATGTTATTAAAATTAGGATTGTCGGCGTGACAGGTCCAGGCTGGCAAAGTGATCTGGCAATAGATGCCATTGCCGTATCAACTTCGGCAGCCACACCGGCTCTTGAAACGGTATCAAATCCAGGTGTTTCCAAGACACCAGTCGAATTTGGTGTTGAGATATTCCCTAATCCAGTTCGGGACCATTTGAATATCCATATTCGGGGTTATGATCATGTAGATTATACTTTGATGGCTATTTCCGGGAAGATGTTGAGATCAGGAACTCTGCTACAATCAGAGCGCCTGGATATAAGCGAGCTAAAAACAGGATACTACTTACTCCATATGCAAACGCTCGAAACCAATGAATCAATTAAATTTTTGAAGCAATAGTCAACACTGACTTATATTCTGGTCAAGCCACCTTAAGCAAGCCTTTAAGGTGGCTTGACCCTTTTGATATGATCTGTCTACTGAATCTCACTTAGCTGTGGATACGGAGAGATTGGATTGCTGCCTCGCAATACCTTCTTCTATAAGGGCATCGATGAATCCGTGAGGTTTGAATCCTGCGATTGCTGCCTGATGAAAAATGGCAGTTGCTGGAGTCATGCCAGGTAAGGAGTTGACTTCAATGATAACTGTCTCCACTTTGTCTTTGAAAATCCGGACGAAAGCGTCAATACGGCAGTAGCCTTGCACATTCAATATTTTGGCGACCTTTTCTAGTTCTGCTCTGACCTTAGTAGCGATTTCTTCTTGCCTTTTAGGATCAGAACTAAACCTGGCAGGGGTAATATTTTGGCCTTCTCCAGCTAAAAACTTCTCTTCCAATGATAGTACTTCACCACTTGCTAGCGCCTCTGATGGTTGGAATACATCATAGCTCATCGTACCTGACTCAAGGGTGGAAGTGATCATGCCACCAGTGATCTCCAGGAAATGCTCAGCACCATTTGAGGTGATCAGGTCTTCGATCAAGTAAGTGGCTTTCTGAGGAAACTCTTCATTAAATTTCAATTGAAGTGTTTCAGCCGCCGACTTTGGAAAAGCTGCTTCCTGTCTAAACATCAGGGTGGTGAAAGCCTCGAGTTCTGCTCGGTCTTTGATCTTTTTCACCGCCGCGCTACAACCATCGTCCGCAGGTTTGGCAATGAAAGGATACTTAAACTTTTCTTCGATTTTTTGGAAAAAAGTGTTTCGATCCTGCAGGTATTCTTCCGAGGTGACCAGTTGATGCGCTGCTACCAAGATTCCTTGTTCGCGTAGAATATGATTGGTCTTGTACTTGTTGATGGTAGTTTGGGAGCTTTCTACTCCTGATCCATTATATGGTAGCCCGACCTGGTCCAAATGCTGTTGTACCGCTCCGTCTTCACCTGGTCGGCCATGAAGTCCAATAAATACAAAATCTACCTGACTGGCTAGTTGCTCATACGTCAACGGAATACTCCCCTTCAAAGCTGTCTTTGCATATTTATCACGAAGATCTATCGCTTCAGAACTTAAGTCCAATGCGGTATCATTGCTTTTTTTGATCTTATCCCTGATATCATCCGCATTATCCTTCATCATGATGTTGATGGGTATTCTATACATTTCATGATGATTAAGTGCTCCAGTCAGAAAAACTGGGATTGGCAAATATTTGTCTGAGGAGGCCAGCTTTTCATAGATGTTTCTGCCGCTTTCAATGGATATATGACGTTCTGCGGAGAATCCACCCATCAGTACAGCCACTTTCATTTTATCCTGTTGCTCGTCTTGATTGTCAGCTATGTTCTGATCCAGTTCAGAGATCAGTTTTTGGATATGATGATAGCTTTTACCACTCCTTGCCCTGACAGCAAGAGATGTTCTGATGATGTAGGTGATGATTTCGGATGGATTCAGCCCTATCTCTGCAGTTTGATGGAAGAAAAAACTAGAGGGGAGCATACCGGAAGTAGTATTGGGGTCATTGAGGTATACCTCTCCATCATCTCCATAAAATCCATCTATCCGAGCATAGACGTCACTATGGATAATATCAAATAGCTTTTCACATCCCTTCTGGATCTTTTTGATCTCTCCAGTCGGTAGTCTCATGGGCGTTTCTTTGTGACTCAGGCCAGGCAGATATTTGGTGCGATAGTCAAACAGCTCTTTGCCTTTGATGATCTCGGTGGGAGGCAAGGCCAGAGGTTGGCCATTTTCATCTTCAATTACAATGCAGGAGAACTCCTTTCCTTTAATAAAATCCTCAATGATCACTGAAGATTCAGTGTCTTCACAAGTTAAAACAACGCTCTCTTTCTCACATGCGTCCAGCTCTTTCCATAGCTGATCCGGTCGATAGATTAGTCCACCTTCAAAGTAAACTGGAAAGCCGAGGCCTTCCCGTATATCCGTAAAAGTGATGAGAAAGTGATGCTTGTCTTCGTAGCTCAGGGTTTTCCAACTGGTAATGTCAATTTTATGACGGAAAAATCCCTTGTCGATTCCCGCCTCCAGTTCTTCCCGGTTGTGTACAATCGAAATACCAATGGATGATCCTTGATGAGGAGATTTTACTACTAAGGGGTAATCTAAATCCTTTTCTATCTTTTGTAGCTCAGCCTGTGCGTCTTGTAGCCAACTTCTTCGTTGTACTGTCTTGTAATGAGGAAGTTTGAACTTGTTTTGACGATAAACTTTCTTCTGAATTTCCTTATCTATGCCAATACTACATGGCAATATGCTAGCTCCGCTATAGGGTATTTTGAGCCATTCCAACATACCCTGGATGTTTCCATCTTCTCCGTAAGGTCCGTGTAAGGTCAGAAAGGCAAAATCGATTAAATTAGGTAACTCCTCAATAGACACTCGTCGGCCAATTTTGCTAATGGCTTCTTCTACCAATGAGGTATCAGTGGATAGTGATTCGATATATAGTTGGAAGTATTGATCCGTTTGAGGAAGCAACTGACCGTGAGGGTAAAAATCCCGAATAGTACCCTTGTAGATGTTTTCCCAGTCGAGTAAAATAAAATTGCCCAGGCTATCTATAAACAAAGGAACGGGGTTGAAAAGCGCCTTGTTTAAATTGTCATAGACCGTACGACCACCTGCAAAGGAGATTTCTCTCTCACGAGACTGCCCTCCAAAAAGTATCCCAACTCTCATGGAGGGTAAATTTAAGATTACTTTACGAACGGTTAAACCCTGCCCTTAGTAATTCTTTTTAATCCACGTTTCAAAATCGCATAATCCGGATTGTGCTACCGCTGAATGAAAATGCGCTTAGCTGTGTCAATGCTTTTGCTCTCTATCCGAACGAAATAGAAACCGGCCTGGGCCGGAGCATTGACTTTGATGGTCTGATTAAGTGCATTTTTAAAATCCTGTTGGACTACCACCTTTCCGGCAATATCCACCAGACTGATAGTCACATCCTCTCGTTCTTCCAGACCAAGTGTCACATTGAAAGATGATTTTGCAGGGTTGGGGAATATCGTCACATCGACATCATTAAATCTCGGAGTAGTAGGATCTCCACTAACGAAGAACTCGATGTCATCAACGAACAGGTTGTTACCATTACCGTTTGTAAATACAAAAGCTATTCTCAGGTTAGACCAGATGACGTATTCTGAGAGATCAATAAATACTTCCTTCCAATCCTCATCTGCTTGAGGTATCCACGATTCTGAGCTGGAAGTGGTAGCAAGGTCACTGGAGTTTTGATTGAATACAGTAAACGGGTAATCTCTACCACAAGTATTGGACACGAGTACTTGCAGACGGTCTTCTATGGCGCCTCGTTGGGCGTAGGAATACCGAAACCTAAGACTTGCTTCCTGTAAATCATTAGTGGTAAGGATTGGACTGACCAACCAGTGATTGGAACCAAGTGATTCTTCTGAAAAACCACTTGCCCGCATGGCTGTATTCTCCGCAATGGAGACAGCAGACCAGATAGCATTATTTTCCTCATTTGTGATGATCCACTCAGTATTGCCTTCAAAATCTTCCCTCAACGGGAAAAAATCGCCTTTACTGTTGATGACTGTATGATAACTCAGGTCATTATTTTCAACTCTTGCATCTGACTCGCCATTAGGACTAGCAACACTAAACTCAAGGTCGTAAATACCGTCCTCCAGATTGTTAATGGCAAACTGGATATCGGTACTTTCTCCGGACAGTAAATCAACTTGTTGTTGAAAGCTTTGCATGGAACCATTTACAGCGTAGATGACATCCAGGGAATTGATTGTTTCAAATCCGTGATTTTTTACGGTAAGTGAAGGGAAGAGTAAGTTTTCACAGGTTACAGGGGATAACTCATCTAATGACCTCAGCCCGATATCATAGGCTTCTAACGCAGAGGAGGACACTTCGATGTCATCTATGTACAGGTTGTTACCAGACGCATTGTGCGCGATAAAAGCAATTCGAACATTATCGTTGCCAGTAAACTTCGTGATGTTGATATCAGCTTCCTCCCAATCTGTTGGTAGGCTGGGTGTAAACGATTGATTGGTGGCAAAAGAAGTAGCCAAACCTGCGCCGTATCTAATGAATATCCGATTTTCAACAGGAAATGTAAGTCCACAGTCAGTAGATACTGCTACGATCAGGCCATCGTCCAGACCTCCGCTAGCACGTTGTGCATAGGCATATTTAAATTTGAGGTTGGCAGATGTGATAGCCGAAAAATCCATTTGCCGAGTGATCAGGTAGTCAAACTCGCCGAAAGCCTCATCTTCATTGTAAAGTTGTATGGAAGCGGCAACATTATCTAGTGTTTCATTTGGAGCACTCTCATAGCTCCAAAGTGAGCTAGAGGCACTTTCGGGGCTGGTGAACGTTGTTATTGTAGATTCAAAATCTTCTATATAAGGTAAAACTTCCTCTGCCGAAGGTGGCAATACCATGGATTCCTGGTTGTTATAGTCCGCTTGATCCTGCTCACCGTTTACGCTGATGATTTCGAATAGGAAGGTTTGAGCAAGATCGGAGTTCAAGGTAATCTCACTAAAGTTGACAATTGCGACATCCTGGGGGTTCATACCTATAGCGCTTTGGAGGGTCTGCTGCAATATACCATTGATATAAAACCGAGTTTCAAAACTGGATACAACATCCGTACCATAGTTCCTTACCTCTATACTGGGAATGATATCAGTCGGGCAATCGGTGGCGCCAGGTGTTTGAATAGACCTGATGCCCAAATCTCTAGAAACTATGATCGGGTCTTCAAGAGCTGGAGAGGAAACGAGGCTTTTACGCCTTGGGCTGTTTTCCAGGATGATGCGCATGCGTTCTGATTGACATGACGTAAAAATATTGAGGCAAGCATCATCAGCATAGTTCATATAATTGCTATACATATCGTCACTACCACAGCTCGATGGTGTACCAGATGGGCATTGGTTGATATAGGTGACGCTTTGATCGGGAGTATCATTGCAGAAGTCAGAGGCACTACAGCCTCCATCTCCCCAGACATGTCTCAGGCCTAGGAAGTGACCTATCTCATGAGAGGCTACTCTTCCCAGGCTTTCAAATGTGCCTGTCTGGTCATTGTTTCCTAAAAATTTGTAATCAACAACTATCCCGTCTGTGAGTCTATTGTTATTGATGTCATTTATACCTGTAAGATTGGTAAAAGGGAAAGAAGCCCAGCCTAGAAAGTCCTTAAGATCAGCAACGTAAATATTGAGATATTCCTCAGCCGGCCAATAGCTTTCAGCTTTCAATATGGCATCTTCATCAAACCGATAGGAAGTTTGAGAACCCTGTTTTCTGATAATGCCCGTAGTAGGCAATCCCTCCGGATCCCTCTTGGCCAATACAAATTCAATCTCGGTATCGGCGGCAACCGGTAAAAAGGCAGTCGGTGTCAAATCCCGGTCGGGATTGGTTCTTCTAAAATCCTGATTCAGAATCATCACTTGATCGATCATTCGTTGATCAGGAATATTAGTACCAGTACCAATTGCCTCTCCATTGTGTATGATGTGGAAAACTACAGGTATCTGATAAACTATGGCCTCGGAGCGCCCTATGGACTGGTCTTGGAGCTTTTGTATTCTTTTCGTTCTGATCCAATCTTCAAATTGCTGATTTTCCTTGGGATGCAGATCAAAATAGGTCTCATCCATGGGGCATCGCTGAGCAGAAGCGATGAATGACAACAGCAGCGCAAAAAATAAGTGAGCGAGTTTCGCCATTATCCTTTAATTCATGGTAAATGGCATCTTCGCGTTTGGATCATCAGGTGAGGTGATATTAATAGCTTGAACTTTTTTAATTTCAGGTACAGCCCTGGTAATAGCTTCCTCTACTCCGGCTTTCAAAGTCATTGTTGACATGGGGCAAGAGCCGCAGTTACCTAGAAGTTCCAGTAGCAGGGTGTCGTTTTCGATACCGATTACTTTTACATCTCCTCCATCTGCTTCTAGATACGGACGAATGTTGTCCAAGGCCTTCTCAATTTTATCTTTCAGTTCCAACTCCATACTCAAACGTTCATTTCTACCTTTTTAGTCTTTTCGCCACTTGCATTTCTGATAGCTACTTGTCGAGCCAGTGATTCAGCTAATTCCTGAAATGCATTGGCAGTGATATCATTTTTCAATACGGCCGGATATCCGTTATCGCCACTTTCTCTGATTGACTGTACGATGGGGATCTGCCCAAGAAACGGGACGTCAAATTTCTGGGCCAGGCTTTGTCCACCATTTTCACCAAAGATAAAATATTTGTTATTAGGTAGCTCATCAGGGGTAAAATACGCCATATTTTCAAC
>JAHCMJ010000209.1 GCA_019192485.1 Cyclobacteriaceae bacterium HetDA_MAG_MS6
TCATCGCTTCCTTACTGATGCCGGTCCTCTTTCCAAACCTATCAGCACTCAATGCGTTTCCGCTGGTTTTGTTGGTCTCTGTTTTTGGTTGTGTAATGGGTACCTATCAGGCACCTCCGGTAGATGACGAGACCTTGATGTCCTTTTACAGGAACATCCGGCCTTGGGGTTTCTGGAAACCCATTCTGCTCAAATGTCAGCAGAAAGATCCTGACTTGCTGCCTAATGGTAATTTTTCGAGAGATACCTCCAATATTATAGTAGGCACCTTTGGGCAGATCATTTTAATGGCCTTGCCTGTTTACATGATCATTCAAAAATGGTCTTACGTTTTGGGATGCATACTTTTACTGATACCAGTTTTTGTGCTTTTGAAAAGATACTGGTACGATCGCCTAGAAAACGAAGCTGAAATACCTTAGAGGCCTTGTGGCACTTGCTACTAGGTCAGATGATCCCATTTATTTCACAATTACAATACCAGCTACTAAGGCTATAATTACAAACTTTCTTTTTTTAGTTCTATTTTAAACGCATCAATTGCGATTTTTTTAAAAAAAATCAGGCTTGCAATATTTTTTTTATACATTCAAGCCTTTAAATCTATTACTGACTTCTTTTGAGTCTGAAGACTTTTTTATACCAACACCAGGAACATTCCATCAGCATTGGCACAGTATCGGACCTTGAAATAAGAGATGATAACGTTGTGTGGGAATCTTTTAAACGAGGTGATCAGGGAAGTCTGGTTTACATATATAGACGCTACGCAAATATCCTTTTCAACTACGGTTGCCAGTTTTCATCACGATCGGAGTACATCCGTGATTGCATCCAGGAGTTATTTTGTGATTTGATAGACAGTCGAAAGCGATTAGGAGAGGTGAAGTCGATCAAGGGATATCTTTTTGCATCGCTAAAAAGAAAGATTGTCCGTGGGCTCAAGAAGGAAGAGTTGCTGCAACACGATGAGAAAGGCATCGAACTTAGCTTTACACCGACCAGCCTTCCTATTTCCCAATCCTTGGAGAGGGAACAATATGCTATCATTGAGCGTAAGCTGGGTGAACTACCAAAAAATCAAAGAGAAGCCTTAGTCCTTTACTTCTACGAAGGTCTTAGCTATGTCGAGATCGCAGAGATATTAGGTATTAAAGTAAAATCTGCCAGAGCACTTACTTACAGAGGGCTGGATACCTTGTCAAGAGAACTCACTCCTTATAAAGAAGCCTTTTACGTCCTTTCGTTACTTTTTCATATCTAGTTCTGCTTCGGGCAGTTTTTATTTTGGTATTAATTTTTCAACGAAATAACCCTTTTGTTGATTTTCATGCATAAATAAGTCTGTTTGACTTAGTTTAAATGTAAAAATTAAAATTGACTATGGTCATTTTTTGAGGTTTTGTCTCTATATGTGAAACGACACCGCTAGAAAATGTCAAAGAACCAACATCAGCTTAATGGAAAACAATAGAGAAATATCGGACCTTATTGTCGACGAAAACTTTGTCGAATGGGTTGTTAAGCCCGACGAGGCCAGTAGTCACTATTGGTCGGTATGGCTTGCTAACCACCCCCACCGCAAGAAGGACTTGGAAATGGCGAGACAAGTCATTGAGTCCATGCAGTACAAGCACCACTTTGAGATGAAAGAAAAGGATTTTGACATGGTCCTTTCGAATATCGTGTCTCATGCTAAGTACGAACCGGATCATGATCGCATTGGAATCTCGTTGCCATGGCGTCGCATTATAGGCATAGCAGCTTCTTTGATCATATTACTTACTGCCACCTTTTTGATCTTGGACGCAAGTATGGGTGAAGTAAATGATAAAAAATTGACGAAGGAGAAAGTGACAAAGACTACGCTTCCCGGGCAGAAGATGACCATCAAACTTCCTGATGGTACCAAGGTCATGCTCAATGCAGGAAGTCAACTGAGTTATCAAGTGCCTTTTGTCAAGCAGAGAAAGGTAGAATTAACAGGTGAGGGGTTTTTCGAAGTGGTGAGAGATGAGCGCAAACCCTTTATTGTGAGGTCTGGAGCAGTACGTACTGAAGTACTAGGGACATCCTTCAACGTGAAGGCCTACCCTGGTGAGGAGCAGACTACCGTATCAGTGGTGACAGGGAAAGTGCACGTGTCTGATGACCTCGGGCATGAAGCGTCTTTATCACCTGAATTACAGGGCGTCTTCGACGAGGGAAAACGGCAGCTTCTGGTGGCGCAGTTCTCGAGATATCAGGTCATCGGCTGGAAAGACGGTATTATTCAGTTCGAAGATATTCCATTGCAAAGTGTTTTCCTGCAACTGGAAAGATGGTATGGAGTGAAAATCAAAGTAAGCAATGAAAAGCTGTTGAAGAGCCAATATACCGGCCGATATATCAACGCCTCTTTGGAAGAAGTTTTGGATGGAATAGGATATGCGTCAGGATTTGAATTTGATCTTGGCAAAGAAGAAATTGTAATAACTAATAAAAACTAAGTATGTACAATATCTGCGATACAAGTTAATGAAGGAATACCAGGATTTTTCCCCGGTATTCCCTGCGTATTCTTCGAAATCAGTTTGGCGACCGTAGCCGAAGAACACGAAAATTTCAGTTAAGAAAAATCAACTAAAACACTTAAAATTAATGAAAAATTATTTACTCAATCATTTTTTAAAGGAGGTAGCGCGAATGTCTCGATTCGTATTCTTCATGATGATTTTGCAAGCCCTGACAGCCTCATTTTTGATCGCTGCTGACTCCAATGCACAGGGTAAAAGTATCTATGAGATATCTCTTGGTTTAAACTTCGAAAAAACTCCAATTCTCGAGGTATTTGATAGGATCGAGAGCAGTAGCAACTTTCATTTCTCATACAACTCTCAGATCATTGATGCTAGACAGAGTATAACAGTTTCCGGTAAGCGATCCCTTGGGCAATTGCTGGAACAGATATCAAAACAGACCAATCTCAAGTTTAAAAGGGTCAATGAAAACATCCATGTCTATCACAGAGAGGGCGCAGAAGAGTTAGTCGAAGAGAAAAGACTAGGTCAGTTTCAGGGATTCAAAGTTTCAGGAAAAGTCGTAGATGAAGATGGACAGGCCCTTCCCGGAGCTACCATCATCGAGAAAGGTACCAATACTGGTACAGTAAGCGATATTGAGGGAAATTTTAGTTTGACGATCAGCGATTCTGATGCTGTGCTAGCGGTGTCTTTCGTAGGATATGAATCGTTAGATGTCAATGTCAATGGCCAGTCCACGGTCTCGGTAACACTGAGGTTAGATATATCTGCTCTGGAAGAAGTAGTAGTAGTAGGATATGGCACACAAGCCAAAAGAGATATTACTGGAGCTATATCGTCTATCAAAACGGCTGACATACAAAGAGCAGTTACCACAACTGCTGACGAGTTTTTACAAGGTCGTGTTGCAGGTGTGGTAGTCGATCAGTCGAGTAATGCACCTGGAGGTGGAATCAATATCCGCATCAGAGGGACTAACAGTTTTGGTACAGGAAATGAGCCGCTTTTCATTGTAGATGGGATTCCTATCAACAACTCAGGCCTGCGAGGAGACCTCAAATCTCAATCTTTCTTTACAGGAGGTGATACACAAAACCCGGCATTCAACCCGCTCAGCACTATCAATCCTCAAGATATCGAGTCTATTGAGGTGCTTAAGGATGCCTCGGCTACCGCAGTATATGGGTCACGGGGATCTAATGGTGTGGTCATTATCACAACTAAGAAAGGTACCGCCGGCAAGCCATCATTGGAATTTTCGGCTTCTGTAGGTGTGCAGGAGGCAGACTTACTACCCGAACTGCTCAATGCACGAGAGTGGATGGAACTTAACAATGATGCGAGGACCAATGCAGGTTTGACACCGGTCTATACTACAGATGACTTGAATAATCCTGCTTACGATACTGACTGGCAAGATGAACTGTACAGAACAGCAGTAGTCGAAAACTACCAGCTCTCGGCAAGGGGTGGAGATGAAAATACATTGTACGCTTTTTCAGTTGGCTATTTCGATCAAGAGGGAGTAATCGAAGGTATGGACCTACAGCGGGTCTCCGGTAGATTAAACCTGGAGCAAAAAGCCAACAAGTGGTTGACAGTGGGTACCAGCACATCACTTTCTCGAACCACTCAAAATGTCGTAGTCACAGAAGGTAACTCCGTCTCGGTGACTAGAAACGTCAACGAGATGGTTCCTTTACAGCCAGTCACCTTCAACGGACTCTACCTCAATAACGAAGATTATACTACGTTGGCAGGAGAGTCTTTCGAACAAAAACTAAGCGAGGCTGGAGTTTCTAGCAAGCCTAATCCTATGTATTATGCAGAGCAAGTAAGAAATGAGATCGTCACGGATCGGGTACTTGCAAGTGCTTTCGGAGAGGTTACTTTGGCAAAGGGATTAAAGTACAGAAGCACTTTCGGAGCCGATATCATCAATCAAAAGACACTGTATTTCGCTCCTTCTGATGAGCTTCAGCAGTCTTCTGCACTCAATGCGTACAAGAATACAGCCAACTTTAGTATTCAAAATCAGTTGAGCTACGATGCGCAATTTGGAGATCACAATATTTCCGCCGTTGCTGTACATGAGGCTCAGACCTATAGAGTGGAGGGGTTGGTCACGCTGGCTCAGACAGTCAATAACTTGACATCAAATTTTGATCTGGCAGGCGATTCCTTTGGTGATAACGATAAGCGACCTTCCACATCAAAGTGGGCACTCAATTCTTATTTAGGTCGTATCAATTATCGTTTTAAGAATCGGTACTTACTGACTTTATCTGGTAGGGCCGATGGGTCTTCGAGGTTTGGTCCTGGCAATAGATACGGATTTTTCCCCAGCTTTTCAGCAGGTTGGGTGATATCGGAGGAGGACTTTTTCTCAGTAGCACCTATCAGTAGCCTCAAAGTTCGCGGTGGATGGGGCCAAGTAGGTAACTCAGAGATTGGTATTTTCGAGTTTGTATCTACTTCAAGGACCGGTGCGGCCCTTTTTGGTCAGGACGGCGTCACTGTCAGGCAGGATGGACTCTATCCAAGAATTCTCCCTAACTCCGAATTGCAGTGGGAGCCCACTTCTCAACTCAACCTGGGATTTGATGCAGGCTTTCTCGATGAGCGATTTACTCTATCGGCGAACTATTACGTTAAAAACACGACTGATCTGCTCTTTAGTGTAGATGTACCTCGGTCCAGTGGATTTGAGAACATCAGAGCGAATGTTGGTGAAGTTCGCAATGAAGGTTTTGAGTTCGAATTGGGAGGATACGTACTCAATACAGGAGATTTGACCTGGAGAACAGCATTTAACTTTTCCTATAATGATAATGAGGTCTTAAAGATTGACGGTCTACAAGATACTGTCTTTCAAAGTAGTGGAGATCGAGCTCTAATTGTCGGAGAACCTATCAATAGCCTCAGGGGCTACAAAGTCGACGGACTGTTTCAGGTAGGAGATGACATTGCAAACAGTGCACAGCCTGCCGCACAACCAGGGGAGAGAAGGTATGTAGATACTAATGGAGACGGGACTATCAATGATGACGACAGAGTAGTACTTGGCTCTACCCTGCCGGTTACATCATGGGGATTTACAAACAACTTTTCCTACAAGGGGTTGGAACTGTCAATATTTCTGCAAGGGCTTGGAGGTATGAAAAAGTTCAACGAACTGATGGAAACTACCGAAAAACTCAATGGCCGGGAAAATGCTTCTCGCAGAGTTCTGAAACGTTGGACAGCGGAGGATCCCAATACAGATGTGCAGCGCGCGGTATTCTCTGGACAGGTGCAGCCATCAAGACAATCGAGAAACGAGAGATACATAGAGGATGCTAGTTTTTGGAGGATCAAAAATGTCACCTTGGCTTATAACTTCCCCAAATCGATGATCTCTAAGCTAGGAATACAAGGACTTCGACTCTCACTGAGTGGACAGAACCTGGCGACTTTTACGGATTTTACGGATACAGATCCCGAAGCAGGAGCTGGTCAGAAAGCCCATCCGCTTGTTAAGACTTACACTGCGGGACTGAACGTAACATTCTAAATCATTCAAAGACCTTAAGAAATAGAAATAATGAAAATGCAAAAAATACTTTTTTCATATACTATGATCCTAGGCCTACTGATGGTTTGGGGATGCGAAGACGCCCTCGAGGAGGCTCCTGAAGACAGGATTGTACTTGATCAGCTTTACAGTACAAATAACGATCTCACACAAGCCATATATGGTGTATATAATAGGCTTCAAGAGGACAATACTTATCGCCAGGGCAGGATCAATTACCTGCTCGGTATGAGGACGGACGAGGTCAGACTGAGTGACGATCGGATCGGTGATGCTAATGTACTAGATCTGGCCACCTTTCAGATGAACGAGGATAATCGCTTCATCCGGTTTGCGTGGCGGTTGTACTACAATGCGATTAATAGAGCTAATATCATTATCGATCGAGCACCAAGTGCTGACGCAGCCTCTCAAGAAGTCATTGGGAGATCTATCGCGGAGGCTAGATTAATACGTGCTTTTTGTTACTTCAACGTAGTTAGGCTTTGGGGCGATGCTCCATTGCAAGTCACTTTTACTGAGAGCTTAGATGATTCGAAGCTTCCCAGGTCTAGTTCTGCTGATATCTACGCTCAGATCATAGAAGACCTGGAGTTTGCTGCCGGTGAGAGAGATGCGAGTATTGTACTTCCTGAGCTTTCAGGTACTGTCGATCAAGGTAGAGCGACCCTAAGTACAGCACACACTATGCTAGCAGATGTTCATCTCACATTAGGCAACTATGCTCAGGCCGAAAGCTACTCCAAGATGGTTATCGATGGAGGCCTTCATGACTTGTGGACCAATTACAGCGACGTATTTTCAATAGCTTCGCAGTACGATGGTCAGCCAGGCGCAGCCAACGGCGAGTCTGTATGGCAGTTGGCTTTTGATCCTGATCGTACGATTGGAAGCCGTTTTGCCACACAGACTTTTCCGCGAAACTTTATACTTCCTTATGCAGCTCAGACAAGTAGGGTTGGTGAGGGGTTTTACTCTGTAGATCAGAGTTCGATCGATATATTCGATCCGGCTGATCTTCGTGTTACCTATATCTTTCCGGATTCCCTTGAGGTGGGGCTAGGTACTGACACCCCGGCCCCGGCGTTAGATACGATAACCACTTTTAGTGGGCAGACAGTAGCTTTTAATCGGGAAGAGCCTTACTTCATTCAGAAATTTAGGGCAAATGATCCTACCAATCGCTTTCAGTGGGGATCTAACCCTTGGCCCCTGTACAGGTACGCAGAAGTACTCCTGATTTATGCTGAGGCTATCGTGGAACAACGTACACCTAGCCAAGCGGACCTTGACGAATCAGTTAATAGATTGCGGACACGAGCTGGTCTACCTCTGATATCTACGGGCGATGGACAAAATACCATCAGGGACATGATCAGATATGAGCGATATGCCGAGCTGTATTTCGAAGGAAAACGTTTCTTTGACCTGGTCAGATGGGATGAGTTGGTCAGTACCATTAATAGCAGGGACTTTGGCTATCCTACAGGTACGGTAACTATCGATGATAGATATGAGTTGCTGCCAATACCATTGGAAGAAACTCTTGTCAACCCTAACATAACATCAAACAATCCCCCATGGAATTGAACCTAGTTTGCTCTTAAGTACAATGCTTGGCGGGAAACCGCCAAGCTTACTTTGAACTAAAACCAGCAATCAATATATCATCAGTCGATATGTCTCTGGCATTCCTACTTACATCTTTCATCTTGGCACCGGGACTTCGAGATACATTGAATTGTGGAGATTATCAACTTGTGGTTGACGGAGACATGTCCGCCAGAATTATCTCTTTCAGATTTAAAGGTACGGAGTTGTTGATGCAGAGTGATGTCCATCCTTTCAGCTATGGCTCGACCTTATGGTATTCCCCACATACGTGGAACTGGCCTCCACCTTCGGCTTTGGATGGTGAGCCTTACATGATGACTCGAAAGCCGAATGAACTAGTTGGTACAAGCCGTGAGGATCAGAGCATAGGACTACAGTTTGTTAAAAAGTTTCGATTTGATCTTGCTGATTCAAGTTTGGTTTTAAGTTACCAAGTGAAAAATCTCGGTGATTCATCCATCTATGCAT
>JAHCMJ010000210.1 GCA_019192485.1 Cyclobacteriaceae bacterium HetDA_MAG_MS6
CCAAAAGACTGGCTCATTTCTAGTGACTCCAGCGCCATGACTGCGGTCTCGGCAGCTCCTTTTGGTAGCGCTAGCATTTTGCCCATATCACATGCCTACATCGCCATGATGGGAGGTGAAGGACTTACGAATGCCACTAAAATGGCAATTCTAAATGCCAACTACATAGCAAAAAGATTAGGGGACCATTATCCTGTACTTTACCAAGGGAAATCAGGCAGAAATGCGCACGAACTGATCATTGACTGTAGGGCTTTTAAAAAAATAGGAGTGGAAGTTGAAGATATAGCTAAGCGTTTAATGGATTACGGCTATCATGCTCCTACTGTATCATTCCCAGTACCTGGAACCATGATGATAGAGCCAACGGAGAGTGAAACCAAAGCTGAGCTAGATCGCTTTTGCCAGGTAATGATCAATATCCGAGAAGAAATCGATGAAATAGAAAAACAGGTGTACCCTGTTGATAACAATGTATTGAAAAATGCACCTCACACACATCAGGTGGTTGTTTCTGATAATTGGGACTATCCCTACTCTCGCGAAAAGGCTGCCTTCCCTATAGATCATCTGAGAAAATCCAAGTTCTGGCCATCAGTAAGTCGTATTGACAGTGCCTATGGCGACAGGAATTTGATATGTAGCTGCTTACCGATAAATGAATATGAAGAACCGGAAACGGTAGAAGCCTAGGGGGAAAAGAAAAAGCCAACCCAGGAGGTTGGCTTTAAAACTTAAGTTGACGTGTCTGGTTAAGTTTTAACTAGGTATCTTATCAGAGTAGATCAGTCATTTCATGGTATTCAAAAGGAATGTCCAGTAGTTCGCTGAAGTCCTCTCCGGTCTCCACCATATCCTCATCATATTCTTCATAAAACCACTGGACTTTTAAGTTGGTTGTCAAAGACTGAACTGTCTTAAAGAGGTTGATTAGACACTTTGACGAACTTGTATTAAAGTAGACTAACGCCATTTTGATTTGGGCAAATCCCTCAAGTTCGGCTTGTCGATCCCTCAATTGTTTGACAATTGGATTGTAAAAATCCAATGAATTTTCGGGACTGGATACACCTTTCAGTTCGATAGTCCTTTCATCAAAGTCTAATATAATCTCTGGAGTAATTCTTGTGGGAGGAACGTAAAACCCTTCTGTACCAGCTGTAGTAACTGTGGTGTTATGGGCTTCGGCAAATTTTTGGTCTTTCAACATAGCTCTTAGTTGTTTTTGATTTAACAGCTAGTGAGACCTACAGCCTTGAAAATTCTTAATGGTGTGAATATAGGTCTCCTCTCATTTCATGGCCAAAGTCCATGTGCCGAACGGGAAGAATATAAGTTGAACCGGAAGAAGTATCAATTGCAGACCTGGAGTATGAATCCACCAATCACAGCATTATCAACATCAAAGTTTGCTTCGGTATATCCGGAAATCCTGGTTCCGGTAATCGCGGTAATTTCCAAAAATCCTGATGTGGCTGTCAAAGGTATGTTGGCAATGCCAGGCTGTATAAAGGATAATGTGGCTTGACCAGGAATCTGGTAGGTACCTGTGTTAGAAGGAAACTGAACGGAAACAAACCCCCTGATCGTCGATACAATATCACATGGGTCTATCTCCGTCTGCGCAGTGGAATAGACCTCTACCTCATAGGAGTTGCTGGATAGCTCAAAGTTTGCTTGACCATATTGATATTCCCAATCAAAGCCTGCCAGTCTACCAGCAAGTGGAGAATCTTCGAAGGCACTTCCTTCATTTTCACAGCTGGTCAACATGCACGAGGTTAACATCAATATCCAGAAAAGCCTTGCCAACATAGATCAGTGGTTTAGTATCTTCTACTAACGACGATCCGCAATCATTATTGGAGAAATCCCCTAGCTGATATTAGTTGCAGCTTTCCATTGTGAATTTGCCTTTCACGTCATTGCTATCATCGATCCTGGCTTCAAGGTATCCGGTAATGGTTGATCCTGAAATTGAGACGATGCGGATAAATCCGGAAGAGGCTCTTTCGCCTTCATTCCCGCCACCTTCAAACTCAAATCGAGGAGTTTTACTTAGAATGTCAGTTGGGAAAGTTGTAACGTCCGTGGTGGCATCGATTTGAATTCTGATGTGTGCATTACCACTTTCGATAATACCGCAAGGATTACTTTCTGTCTGGGCAGTAGAATATAGACGGACATCATAGACTTCATCAACTGAGTTCAATTGAGCATTTGCATACTTATAGGTATAATCTACTCCATCTACCTTTCCTGAGATAACACCAACTTCATCCACGGTAATAGTGATCATCGCAGAACTAGTATTCGTTCCGTCACTTGCTGCAACTGTCAAATTAAAGGAAGCATTGATAGAATTGACGAGGTTATCATTTGCGGCCACAGTGATCAACCCGGAAGTGGTGTTGATCTGGAAGACACCGCCGTCATTTCCTGCGGATATTGTAAATGTGATAGCATCGCCGTCAGGATCTGTAGCGGCCACAGTCCCTACTTCAGTATCTACAGCACTAAATTCATCGACAGAAAAAGATTGATCAGTGATAGCCGGAGAACCATCATCGCCACCGCCCTTATCAGGGTCACCGTCTTCATCGTCACCACAAGACGAAAGGGTAAGCGCAAAAAGTATTGAGAGAATAGCAAAGAGATTAAGGCTGGTCTTCATATCATTCTAAATTTAAAAGTTCTCGTTTCGTTTCTTCGATTTCCTACAGGATATGATTTTTCACTGAAAATTACATTTTTATCCTGGTCGATCATAATGATTGTACTGCAACATGTGCCATAATTTTCTGTTCGGATACAAATCGCAGATAATTCTTTTTCCCATTCCGGAGGGACACCTGTGTCAGGTAGTTGGTTATCGACCGCCTTTTCCGAATCTAGTAGAATGGAATACAAATCCTTTTCGGTGAAAGAAGATGCGATTACTTTTTCGAACGTGGCCTTCAGTTTTGCCACTTTTGGCCAAGGGGTGTCTAGCAGGGCGTTGCTGAGGCCATAAACACCAGGTTCCAGCTTGTTGACTTTGTTTTCATAGTTGCTGAAATGCATCATTTGCCCGTCTTCATAGGTCAATAAGTTGAATCCATTGTAGTCCCCGGCCTCTCTAGAGACTCGATTCATGTAGTCGTCGGGATTTACTCCGACTAAAAAATCCTTAGTTAGGTCCCCACGACTCTTAGCGTTTTCTCTGATATTGGCAATGTCGCGATAGTTAGTCACTGCTGCAAAGCGTCCACTTCTTGTCAACCCCATCCAGGTACCACCAGCTTTCAGATCTCTACCTCCCAGGATATCTGATTGATCCTGCCAAAAACCAACGACACTTGTTGGGCGATCATAGAACTCGTCGCGGTTAGCTGCCAGGATCAGTGGATACTTCGGGTGCTTGTTGAGTGCGAAAGCGATAAGACACATAATCGGTAGATTCTTCACAGAGAAAAAAGGAGTCTGACTGTCTGCCAAAGAAACCACTTCCAAATCAATTAGATGCATGATTGCAATGGATTTTGATTGTGGGATTAATTCATCACGGTTGTCAATGAGTCACCTTGCACCTACTTCGTCCTTTACAGTGGCATACACGGTCTGTGTGACTTCTATTAGTAGACACCAGATCTATATTGTTTATGATACGGATTTACTATCCTGTAGAACATGATCAGATCATCAGCAAAAACTAGCTTGTAATGAATGTCAGATATTCCATATTCTACGTAATTACCTTGCTTTTAACAAAGTGCGTAGACCCAACGACGGAAGTTGAGCGCCTTCAAAATGAAAAAGTTCGTTTTCAGGATTTTGCTAAGGTAGAGGTGACTGACAGCCTTTGGCTTGGAAAGCTCGAAATCAATCGTTCCGTCACTATACCACACAACTTAGAGATGTGCCAGCAAGTTGGCATGGTTGATAATTTTTCGAAGGCTGCAGGATTGATAAATGGCAATTACCAAGGCCTTTTTAATTGGGATGAGTTTTTGTACAAAGCGCTAGAAGCCGGATCATATTCGCTACAGACCAAATATGACTCGACGCTCGACAGCCTTTTGCAGGCTATCATACGTCCATTAGCAGCAGCCCAGCAAGAGGATGGTTATCTACAGACTTTTCGTTCCATAGCCATTCGGAATGGCAATAAGGAACGAGTGCCAGACCGATGGAAAGACTTACAGGGAGGACTCGAATTATACATGGCCGGGCATTTGTTTGAGGCAGCAATAGCCCATGAACAGGCAACCGGCAGCAGAGACCTGATGGATGTAGCATTAAAATCAGCTAATCTGATTGACAGTCTTTTTGGTCCACGAGAAGATCAGTGGAAAGGAGTGCCCGGCCATGAGGAAATCGAGTTGGCATTGGTTAGACTATTCGAGGCTACTAGTGATTCTACTTATTTGAATCTGGCGGAGTTTTTCATTGATCAAAGAGGCAATGCTGATGGCCACGAGCTCTACGGCGAATTTCATCAAGATCATCTGCCGTTTGTCAAGCAGGAAACCGCTGTAGGACAAGCTCCCAGGGCAACCTACCTGTATTCGGGAGCAGCAGATGTAGCGTACCACAAAGACAGGCCGGACTATCGTGTAGCACTTGAAAAGTTGTGGCAAGATGTGGTCTTCAAGAAAATGTACATAAACGGAGGAATAGGCTCTCATCACGAAAATGAAGGTTTTGGAGAACCCTATTATTTACCTAACAAGACCGCCTATTCTGAGATATGCGCCGCCATCTCATTTCCGATGTGGAATGCGAGGATGTTTAGACTGGAGCCGCGTGCTAGCTATTTCGATGTGATCGAGCGCACTTTGTACAACAACTTCATGGCTGGGTCTCCCAACAAGGTAATCGTTATTTTTATGCTTGTCCACTAGCCTCAGATGGCGTCTTTAAGTTTAATTTGGGTTGGCTGCCGCAAGGAGCTAGCGTTCCCTTTGATCAGCCTTCGGCCACACGCAAGGAGTGGTTTCCATGTGCATGCTGTCCGCCAAACCTGGCACGTTACTATCCGCAGATACCCTCATACATTTATGCTATGAGGGGTGAAGAAATATTGATCAACCTCTTCATACAAAGCCAAACATCCTTGAAAATCGCTGATAATACTGTCGACCTGGATATGCGAACCAACTACCCGTGGGAGGGTAACATTGAATTGACAGTCGACCCGCTTGAAGCTGCAGAATTTTCGTTAGCCATCAGAATTCCTTCATGGGTAAGAGGAGAGCCAGTTCCAGGCGATCTGTACCAGTATTTGGCTACGAAGCAACGACAGTATGCGGTCAAAGTAAACGGTCGACCTGTATCGGATCGGCTTAATAATGGCTACTTGAGCATCCACAGGAGTTGGCAAAAAGGAGATGTGGTTACGATTGATTTTCCGATGACGGTCAATCGTGTGATTAGCCATCCCATGGTTCAGGAAAATTTGGGTAAAGTTGCCTTCGAAAGAGGACCAATCCTTTTTTGCTTTGAAGGGATAGATAACGAAGGAGAGGCAGATAAAATAGTTGTTCGTGATGATGTTGATATCAATTTTCACTACCAGGACAAACTGATGAATGGTACCTATGCACTCCAAGCCAAAGGCTATTTAGAGGGCAATACCAAGGAGCAGAGATTATTTACTGCAATCCCCTACTACCAATGGTCCAACAGAGGCACAGGAAAAATGGCCGTTTGGATAAACCGCTAGGCATGGTGCTTATTAAAATAGTTTTCCACATTTTCGCCGCTTTTTGTTAAGCCTTCTGCCCGACCGTAGTTATGTCCTCTTTATTGCCTTATCGCTATTACTGGCCAGCTATTAAGATCATTTTTTAGTTATTCAGTACTAACGGATTGAGGCAAGATGCCTATAGACCCTTAGTAGACTTTTGCTCACAAAAAGACATACGACTCATATCTTTGCGACCTTAAAGCGTTAAGATGAAAAAAATCTTACACTATTTAATTGACTATCAAAGGAATCATTTCGATGTCAAATTATATGTGTCTATTACACTGTTTTTGACAGTTAGTCTGGCGTTCAATTATTATTTAGATTTTGAAGATGGTTACATTGATCAACAAAGAGGACCAATTAAATGGTTCTGGATGTTTCTGTTTCAAGGCTTACCATTTCTGGTAGTTAGTATCCTCATTAGCTACTTTGATCCGAAAAACCAATGGTTTCGGCAGAAGTCATTTTGGATTTGTTTTGTTCTTGGGTTTGGAATTATTGCCATTGACCGGGCATACAGTGCCGGACATCTCTTTTACAATGACTTGCCTCGTTTGGAGAGAGGTTTTCTTTTCAGGATCATTAACTGGCTTTCCAGCTTGATTTTCGTTGTCTTGCCTTTAGTTCTTCTTTATCCATTTCTGGAGAATGACAAACCAAAAACCTACTATGGGTTGGCATTGAAGCGGTTTGACCCAAAGCCTTATCTGATTTTGTTAGCACTTACTGGTGTTGTTTTGGGGCTTGGATCTTTTTTGGCCGATATTCAGGAATTTTATCCTCGCTATCTGAAATCAAAAGGAGATATGTTTGCTGCGTCGAGGCAATTGCCTGAGTGGGTCGCAGTAGGTATTTATGAGTTTACTTACGGTTTGGACTTTATCTCTGTGGAGATGTTTTTTCGGGGATTTCTGGTTTTTGCTTTTACCCGTACTTTGGGCCCCAAAGCAGTTCTGGCGATGGTAGCTTCTTACTGCTATCTTCATTTTGGCAAACCTTTGGGCGAATCTATTAGCTCCATTTTCGGAGGATATATACTGGGTATCGTTTCGTTGAATAGCCGAAATATCTGGGGTGGGATCATGATCCATGTTGGGGTGGCCTGGCTGATGGAATTTTTCGGGTATTTACAGCGGATACTTAAGTAATTGAATATGGTAGAGGATTGCTGACGCGTAATAACCTCCAAATGTGTAAATTTAATCTATGGATCTTGTGCAAATTGGATTGGTCATCGTGGGGTTGGTTTCTGGCCTGGTCATAGGTTTTCTTCTGGCAAAACTGAAGTTTTCTGGACAGTCCGAAGATGGCGAAAAGAGCAAACTCTCCATTGCCCTGCAAGTGGAGCAGGAACGATATACAAGACTTACCAGTGATTTGGAGAGTATCAATAAACAGCTTCGAGAAGAACGAGAAAAAGTTATTTTACTCAATAATCGCAATGCCGGACTCGAATCCGATCATCGGAATCTACAAGAACGACTACAGGACCAGAAAAAAGAAATCGCGTCTCTCCAGGAACAATTTTCTGCCCAGTTTAAGAACTTGGCCAACGAGATATTTGATGAAAAAAGCAAAAAATTTACTGACCAGAATAAAACCAACCTCTTCGATCTGCTCAAGCCATTAGGTGATAAACTGACAGATTTTGAGAAAAAGGTTGAAGCCACCAACAAAGAGAGCCTGGAACGAAATGCAACCCTACGACAGGAAATCTTGCATCTCAGGGAATTGAATAATAAGATGACCCAGGAAGCAGAAAATCTGACCAAAGCATTGAAAGGGGATTCCAGAATCCAAGGTGACTGGGGCGAGATCGTGTTGGAGCGTATCCTGGAGCAGTCCGGATTGGAAAAAGATCGTGAATATTTCTTGCAGGAATCACTCAAATCAGAGGCTGGCCGCCGACTCAGGCCGGATGTGATCATCAGGCTACCTGACAGTCGCAACCTTGTCATAGATGCTAAAGCTTCACTCACTGCATATGAGCGATACATGAACACCGATGACGAGGAGGAAAAATCAGCACACCTCAAAGATCATCTACTCTCTGTCAAAACGCACATCAAAACATTGAGTGAGAAGAGCTATCAACAATTGTTTGACGGAGGGGCACTGGATTATGTTATCATGTTTGTGCCTATTGAATCGGCTTTTGCTTTGATCGTACAGCACGGAGGAGAATTGTACAATGAGGCGCATCATAAGAATATCATCATCGTTAGCCCGGCCACATTAATAGCTACGCTACGTACGGTTGCCAGTATTTGGAAACACGAATATCAAAATCGTAATGCACTAGAGATTGCCCGACAGGGAGGGGCTCTGTATGATAAGTTTAAATCATTTGTAGACGATTTGGTGGAGGTGGGTAAGTC
>JAHCMJ010000022.1 GCA_019192485.1 Cyclobacteriaceae bacterium HetDA_MAG_MS6
TGATCGTAGCGGATATTGACGAACACGGGCAGCTTAGTAATAGTAAGGTCTTGCTAAATGGTTGGTCTACCCCAGCGGGATTGGCTTGGTCCCCCGATAGTAAGTGGTTAGCCTATGGCTTAAGTGATCTGGATTTCAATCAGGAGGTTTTTATCCAAAAGGCAGATAACTCCAACAAAGCCATTAATGTTAGTATGCATCCAAAATGGGACGGTAATCCTGTATGGAGCCCGGATGGAAGTAAGCTGGGTTTTGTTTCGCAACGAAACAACGGTGATGGAGATGTTTGGTTTGCCTGGCTGAAGCAGGAGGATTGGGAACGAACACGAGAAGAATGGAAGCGTGACGATCCTAAGGATAATCATAACGAAACCGAAAAGAACGATATAAGGATAGATCCAGATAATATTCACGAACGACTTGTACAAGTCACAGGATTTGCTGGCAATGAAGGTGATTTTGTGATCAGTAAAGATGGCGAAACTTTTTACTTCAGCAACGCCCGAGACTGGCGAAGAGACTACACGGTTGAGCGCAATCTGTATGCTATCAAATGGGATGGGAAAGATAAGAAAGAGATACTAGGCGGTAATAAAAACCCGACCGCACTTGCATTAAGCGGCGATGGAGACTATGTTTTTGCCTCAACGAACGGTGGCAAGGTCATGCGTATCAAAGCGAAGGACGGCAAAGCCGAAACCCTGGCAGTGAAATCAAAAATTAAAGCAAACTACGTACAGGAACGGGAGCAAATTTTTGAAGAAGCTTGGAGGGCCTTGAATGAAGGTTTTTATGATCCTTTGTTTCACGGTCAAGACTGGCAGTCATTAAAGGAGCAATACAAGCCACTGGCTTTGTCAGCTTCTACCAAAGAGGACTTTCAATTTATCGTCAACTTGATGCTAGGCCAACTCAATGCAAGTCACATGGGGCTTCGTCGTGGTGAAAATCAAAAGGAAACACAAAAAGAAGTCACCGGTCGCATTGGTGTGACAGGCAAGAATCTGAAAAAGGGTGGTTTTGAGATTACCTCAGTACTGCCCAGTGGACCTGCGGCAAAGGAGTCGAGCCAGCTATTTGTTGGTGATATTGTGCAACGCGTAAATGGTGAAAGCATACAGCCATCAACCAACTTTTACGGTTTGTTTGTGGATCAGGTAGAAACACCGGTGTTGCTAGAGGTCAATCGCGTTAAAGGGAAAACTGAAGAGGTTGTGATATGGCCATTGAAATCGCTCAATGCTCAGCTCTATAAAGCTTGGACTGACGAACGAAAACGTTTAACAGAAGAGTTTTCTGACGGCCGATTAGGTTATATACATATTGAAGGAATGAACTGGCGAAGTTTTGAGAGATTTGAAAGAGAGCTCATGGCTGCCGGATATGGTAAGGAAGGTGTGGTCATCGACGTGAGGTTTAATGGAGGAGGTTGGACCACCGATTATCTTATGGCCGTACTCAATGTCAGGCAGCATGCCTATACCATCCCAAGAGGGGCCGCTGACAACTTACAGGCTGACAACAAAAAGTTTGTATCCCATTATCCCTTTGGTGAAAGGCTCCCGCTGGCATCATGGACTAAGCCGAGTATTGCGTTATGCAATGCCAATAGCTATTCGAATGCGGAGATATTCTCCCATGCATTCAAAACACTTGATATTGGAACCCTGGTAGGTATTCCAACCTTCGGCGCGGTGATTTCCACGGGGGGTTGGCGACTGGTAGATGGCTCTACAATTAGAATGCCATTTAGAGCGTGGTATGTGAAAGCCACAGGCGAAAATATGGAGCTTGGACCTGCTGTTCCTGATATTATCATTGACAATTCACCTGATTGCAAAGCCAAGAAGAAAGACGAGCAGTTGCAACGTGCAGTTACACAGCTACTCAGTGAGATCGATGACTGACAAGGCGGCCTACACTATTTAGGCTGACCAAGTATGACCGTGGTTGTATTGTCAAACAAATCGATTTCGCGAGCCAACTCTTGAAGCTTTAAACCTTCCAGTTCTGGAAGGTACCGTTTCCTGGAGATGACAAGCGTTTCTGGGTGGTCGTCCATGTACCGCTGTAATTCGACTATTGAGTTAGCAGCGGGGACTTCCTGTCCTAGTAGCCAAATGTAGGCCTGGTTGATCCGCTTGTAGTGCACCAGATTTGCCGCTTTCTGAACTAAGCTTGCCGTTTTTCTGACGGGATTTTTTGCATCCACTCTCGGGAAGATAAAGTAGAAACTCAATTGGTGTGTGATCATAAAGCTGATTGCCATAGCCAAAATCCCCGCTTTTATTCGATTGCTTGATATTAATATTACCGCTGCTAAAGACAGAAGCATCCCCGGAAGGAAGAACCAGCTCAATTCACCAAGCGATTCGATGCCTTTGGTTTTGGGGATAAATATACTGGTACCCCAAAGTAGACCCGCAGAAACCAAGCAAAATATAAGTGCAGCAGGGAGTAATTTTTTTCTACTTAAGGATTCCCAATCCTGAAGCCAGTAGCCCACCACAATAGCTGCAAAAGGGAAAAGCAGAGAGACGTATCCAGGTAGTTTAGTGCTGGCTATTGAGAAAAAGATGACTACGGAAAGCAAAACCGCAACAGAGAAAATGATAACAGGTTTTTCACGATCCTTCAAAGCTTTGGTAAGTGCTTGAGGAAGGAACACTGATAAGGGGAGCATGGTTAGAATCACGAAAATGCTAGGCAATAGGACTGATCCTCCGTGTCCCTCTTTTGGTGATGCAAAACGATTGATATTGTGATTGAGAAAAAAACCTTTAGTCCACGCCCCATCAGTTCCCATGTGCACTGCCAAATACCAAGGCATAGCGATTAATAAAATGATTGCCAGACCAGTGAAAGGTTTAAACTTCATGATTTGCGACCAAGAGAGCTTTCTACTTAGGAGTAGGTAGGTGAATAGACTGAGAGCAGGGATAACGATGGCGATAGGTCCCTTGGCAAGTGTTCCAAGACCAATGCAGCTATATGAGATAATCAAATATAAATGACGACCTAGCTGTTGGTAACAAAAGAGGCACATGAGACCAGCTGCGACGAAGAAGATCAAATGCGGGTCAGGTACGGCCAGGTGAAATTGAAAGATAAACCCCAATGAGGACAGTAAAACTAAAGTGGCAATATTTGCGACGCTATCATTAAGGAACTTTGTAGTAAACCAGAAAGTAAGTAAGACCGTCAATACACCAAAGATGCCTGAGAAGAACCGAGCGGCAAAAGGGCTCACACCGAAAATGGTGTAAGCGGCCATCATGAAATAATAGTGTAGCGGAGGCTTATCAGTTCGTAATTCTCCATTAAAGGTAGGGACAATCAGATCGCCACTTTGCCACATTTCTCGCGCACATTGGGCATTGCGAGCTTCGTCCAACATATAGATAGAGTACCCTCCGGCATTGGCTGAGATCAGTACATAGGAGATAATAGATAAGAGGAGAATCTTCCTGGTTAGCGGGTTCATCAAAACATAGAAGCAAGCTTCATCGCAACTGCTTTATCACCTTCTATTTTTAGTTTTCCCATCATCATGGCCATCATGGGATTGAGATCCCCCTGCATCATTTTACCAAAATTCTCGAGGCTCATTTTTACGGTGCAGACGGCACTGGTATCGTCATTTGATACGACTGTAGGGCTTACAGTATCATCGAGATGAATCAATCCTTCATCAAATTGAAAATTGCAGGTAGCACCAAGCTTACCACCATTGTTAGATGCTAGCTTTTGTACTTTTTCGGTTACTTCTGATAGGGTCATAACAAGGATTCTGGGTTAATATTTTAAAATCAAATAGGGTCTGACTTAGATACAAAAGTGACCTCAAACACTTTTGGCCACCACTTTCCGGTCACAAGTATTTTGTCATTTTCGGAATCGTATGCAATCCCGTTGAGTACATCGGTATTGTTGATCTGCTCGTCAGATGACAGCAAACCAGACAAGTCAATTTTTTGCATGACCGCACCCGTTTGGGGGTCAATTGCTACAATGAAATCTTTGGTATAAACATTGGCATAGATCAATCCATTGAAGAACTCCAATTCATTTAAGTCTTTGATCGCCTTTTTGTTATCATATACTTCAAGTACCTTGATTTCTGAGAAATCCCTTGGATTTACTAAATGAAGCTTTTCCGTCCCATCACTCATGACTAACGTATCGCCCATTGTAGTCAATCCCCAGCCCTCGGTAGGGTAACTAAAGCGATTGAGTTCATTGAAATCCTGGTCATAAACTATTGCCGTGTTAGATTTCCAAGTGAGTTGAAATATTTGATTATTCCATTCTGTGCAGCCCTCGCCAAAAAAGCTGTCAGGAAGCTTTACTAGCTTCAGCACTTTCCCACTTTGTAAGTCTACCTTGCGCAACGTAGACTCCTTATGCTGTCCTGTGCTTTCTACTAGAATGTTATCTTTCACATATAGCCCTTGTGTATAAGCCTTTTTGTCATGCGGAAAAGAGCGGACTACCTTATAGGTAAATTCTTCCGGCTCATGAGCTGATAAAAACCGTACCTTAGGGTATAAAACCTCCTTGCGTCCTTCGAAGTAGGCAGTCAACTTAATTCTGGGGCTCCCGGTCTGAGGAGACCGGTATTTCCAGGAGAATGTACTTGTCCGATACGAAGTTTTCTCATGGCCATATGTCAGCGTGACCGAATCCAGGACAATATTGTCTTTAATTGCCAGATTGAAGGTGACATCATTGCCAAGCTGAAATTTTTGATTGGATTTGGGGGACTTTAGCCGTACTACCTTTTTAATTCTGGGACTCTTGGTAGGCCTTTCCTCCTTAGTGGATCCGTCACATGATATTAGAATAAATATCAGTGTAGCTGTAATTGTCGTCGCAAAGAATTTCATCATAAGGACTTTACACAAAAGTACCCTTAATCAGTTTTTATAAAAGTGATATTCGCGGTCAGGTCAGAAAAAATTGCGAAAGAACTGAGCCGATCAGTTACGGTCCCCGGTTTTTGATGCAAAACTACGCATGAGAATAGGGACTGTCAATCCTTGATAGAGTACTGAGCACACTACAACGATATACGTCATCGTAATGATAATATCCTGTCCTTTGAACTCTGTAAGTGACAATGATAAGGCGATAGGCAGACCACCACGTAGTGCACCCCATGTCAGCACGGATATAGTATGACTCTCAAAACTTCTGCGTACGGACATTAACTTGATAGGGATGAATACGCTAAGCCATCTTCCCAGAAGGACAATATTGACAGCGAAAAATCCTGCTGCAAAATAATCTGGTCTTTTAGGGATTACCAGCATTTCCAGTCCGATCAGCACAAATAGCATGGCACTTAATGATTCTTCAATCAGGTTCCAAAACTTAAAGACGTAGTCTCCTGCCGCACCGGCCACATGCTCACCTTTGCCTTCGTTCCCGATGACTAGTCCCATGACAACAGCAGCCTGCTTAGAGGAAACATGAATAAAATCGGCAAGCAGGGAACCCACCATAACTACTGCCAGGGTAATTAAAATTTCTACCTCTACCTGATCATTGTCTACAAACTTGAGCAGTCTATATCCGATATATCCAAGGAACAAACCGATGAATATACCCCCTCCGATATCAGCTGCGAATATATAGGCCACTTCAAATCCATTCAACACATGATCTGCTTGGGCATGAGCGATATCCAGTAGAGTCAGAGCAAGTACTACTGCCACGCCATCGTTGAATAGCGATTCACCTGTGATCTTGATCTCAAGATCCTTGGACAGGTTGAAGCGTTGAATAAACTTCGTAACAGCAATGGGGTCTGTCGGGGAGATCAGAGCGCCAAATACCAGGCAATACAGATAATCTAGCTCTATGGATAAAAATCCCAGCATGACCCATACCAGGGATCCGATAACTAGCGTAGAAATCAATACGCCCGTAGTGGCAAGTACCAGGACCGGCGTTCTTTCCTTTGAGAGTTTCTTAAAATCGATTTGCAAAGCACCAGAGAAGAGCATAAAGCTCAACACCACCTGATAGAGAACCTCTGCGTAGTCATATTCTTCAAGCTCTACAGCCTCGATCCGTAATTCGGGAAAGATCAGTCCTGATAAAAAAGTAAGCATGGACATGACCAAAGCCAGGATCATCAAGCCGATCGAAGATGGCAGCTTTAGGAAATAAGTGTTGAGGTAGATGAATAATCCCGCAAGGAATATAAACAGAGCTATTATGTCGAATATATGCATATAATTAAGCCAAACATTAACTTAAGAGGCTATTCAGCCGCAAAAATATGTGCTAACATCAATAAAAAAGGGTCAATCACAATAACAATTAACCCTGCTCTTTTTACAGAACAACGGCTTTTTTGGGTGGTTTATATGATTAAAGCTCTGATAATCAAGGCCGAATATAACTTTTTTTATAATTTCTAGCAAAGATTATCTTGATAATCCAATTTTGATTCTATCCAAGAAGAACTCATGGATCAACGACTTGTAGCTCAATTTGTGTTAATTGAAAAGAATAAGGCCGATCTGCTTGATCAGCTAGAATCCATTGATCTGGAAATATTACAAAAGGCCGAAAATCCGGGAAAGTGGTCTGTGATCCAGGTGATGAATCATCTTATCTTGTCAGAATCAGCCTCTTTGAGATATCTCCGAAAAAAAATAGGAGGAAAGGATAGTTTGAAGGAGGCCCTTTGGATAGACCTCTTAAAAGCATTATTGCTAAATAGCTATTTGAGATCACCTTTTAAGTTTAAAGCTCCAGGTGGTCTTACTGCCCCTGACAACGGCGACGATGTAAAACGAGTTGTTGAGAGCTGGGATACTGTTCGAAAGGATTTCAAAGCTTTCCTTGAAGAATACCCAACAGAGTTGTATAATAAGGTTATTTACAAGCATCCGGTTGTAGGTCGGATTCGACTGATCGATACCATATCATTTCTGAACGGACATCAGAGCCGGCATATACGCCAGATTGGGCGAATATTAAGAAAAGTGAATCCAGAGGTAGCAAAAGCCCGTAATTTTGATTGATATTATTTGAGAAGGAAAATGGGAAAAAAGATTTTGTTGACGTTGCTGATACATGGTTGGGTTTTTACTGGGTTTGGACAGAAATCTGAAAACCCTTGGAAGGTATTCGGTCAGGTGACCTATGACAAATCCAGTGATGAGTATGGTGAGATTTATGTCCCCAATTTCAACCAAAATATTAGAGCATTGGAAGGCCATGAAATATCCTTGACAGGCTACATTATTCCATTTGAGGGTATGTTTGAGCCACGCCATGTCATCATATCAAGTTTGCCAATTGCCTCCTGTTTTTTTTGTGGATCGGGAGGCCCCGAGACTGTCGCAGAGGCTTACCTACAGGAAGAAATCAGGTACACTGCAAAATCCGTGACGGTCACCGGAAAATTGGAACTGAACAACGAGGATGATAATCAATTGATGTTTATCTTGCGTGAAGCTACTGTTAAAGTCAACTAACATATGAAAATCACATTGAGTTTTAGTTTTTTGGTCTTTATCGTTCTTTCTTCATGTGCTCCCAATGCAAAGAACAGTGAACTTGAGACATTGAAGAAAGAGGTAATGGAAATCCATGATGAAGTCATGCCCAAAATGGGAGATTTGAGAAAAACGCGAAAGGCTCTATTAGATAAAGCTGAGGACTTGGATGAGGCAGCAGCAAAAACTCTTTTGGAGCAGGCTGATCGAATCGATGAAGCTCATAAGGGTATGATGCAATGGATGAGAGCCTATGAACCAGACTTTGCTGGTACCGAGGATGAAATCAAGAAATACTTGGAAGAGCAGAAAGTCGCTATACAGAAAGTAAAAGACGACATGCTCAATAGTGTGAAAAGCGGTGCCAATCTATTGGAAAACAACTAGTGCCTCTCAATCTGTCTGACAGGCGGCAGTCCATTTTTCTACGTTTTGTACGGAGACAAGACCGTTTTCATTGCCCCAGCTATTAGTCACATAAGTTAATATTTCTGCTATTTCCAAGTTAGACAAGTGGCCAAGGCCAGGCATCATTTGATTGTATTCGACGCCGTTGACAGTGATGCCTTTGGACTGACCATTCTTGACGATGCAAGCTGCCCTGGGGATATTATTAAATAGATAATCTGACTTGGCAAGTGGTGGGTACAGTCTAGCAAGTCCTTGTCCATTTTCCTGATGGCAATTCATGCAATATGTACCGTACAATTCCTTGCCCTGCACGAGATATTGTTGGTATTTTATTTTGGTTTCACGATCCATTTCCGTGCCGGATGTGCCAGCAGATCCACAAGCCCAAAGTGTACAGGTTATTGCCAGAAGCTTAATCTTTTGCATAAGTTTTTAGTAGTCGGTCTATGTCTTTGATCAAAATATCAACCTGGTCCTTGATAGTGCCGTCGTATACTCCTCGAATCTGGCGTTCTTTGTCGATCAATAGGAAGGCACCGCTATGAATAAATCCGCCAGGTGCAGATGGGTCCTCATCTGCTACTACCATGTAGCTAGACTCTCCTATTTCATATATTTCATCCTGATCACCTGTTACAAAGTGCCATTTGCTGCTTTCTACTCCTAGTCTGTCAGCATAGTCATGAAGAAGTGCTACGGTATCGTACTCGGGGTCTATACTATGCGATAAAAATGCAACGCTCTGATTTTCCTTATATGCATTGTACACCCTTAACATTTGCTGCTTCATAGTAGGGCAGATGGTCGGACAGCTAGTAAAGAAAAAATCCGCTATGTACACCTGATCCTGGAAAGTCTCATTGGTGATGATAGCACTATCCTGATCTACAAAACTAAAATCCGCAATCTTGTGCGTCAGCGTATCATAGATGACAGTGCCATTTTCCTCACGCTCTATAACCTCTGATCTCCCCAAGATAGGAAGCTCAAAAGATGATTTAACTTCGGAGCAGTTTTGTATGATGAGCAGGAGGCTTAGTACAGGGATTATATTCCTCATTTTTTTTCTCTTATTTTCTTGTATCCTTTGATAGCAAACATTAGTACGATTGCCGTTGCTAATATACCTATAGTGCCCCAGAGCCAGCTAATCTGATCTTTTTTAACAACCAAAAAGACGATGGCTATAAGCAAAATGGTAGCGACTTCGTTCCATACGCGGAGCTGGATGGATGAATATTTGGCAATACCTTTTTGTAATTGACTATACATCCGATGTAGACTGAGGTGATAGAGATACAGCAATAGTACAAAGGTCAATTTTACATGCATAAAAGGTGCTGAAAGCCAGGCGGGTTGGGATACAAGCAACCATGAGCCAAAAACAAGTGTAATAATGGCAGATGGCCATGTGATCACGTACCAGAGTAGCCGAGTCATCTTGGAAAGTTGTGCATCTAAAATACTACGTTCTGGTTCGTCCTTCTCCAGTGCCTCGGAATGATAAATGAAAAGTCTTGGGATGTAAAAAAGTCCCGCAAACCAAGTGACAATGAAGATAATATGTAGGGCTTTGAGGCTGAGATAATCCAAAATGATGGGAGCTTTTGCTGGAAATATTGTTATGCTCTTGTATCCAACAAATTTGAACCTGAATTGCTGGCTTCGCAAGTAATTAATAAATTAGATTTAAAATCGTGAAAATATGAATGATAAATCCAAAATCTGGTACTTCGAAAAGGTGGATCTCTATGAAATCCTTTGCCCACACAAAGTACCTCATATGGCGGAGAAACATACATTTCACAATTTTAGTAAAGACGATTTTATCTATTTCCCGGAAGAGGTATCAGAGAGTATATACATGATATCAGAAGGGCGGGTGAAGATTGGTGCCTTTACTGATGATGGTAAGGAGGTTGTCAAAGCAATACTGGGTCACGGTGAGATATTTGGAGAACTCGCGCTGGCCGGAGAAGATAAACGAACAGATTTTGCGCAGGCACTGGACAACGGAACGAAAGTGTGTCCCATGACGATTGACGATCTCCAGGAGCTGATGAAAGATAATCAGGAGTTAAGTCTGAAAATCTTGAAGATCGTCGGTTTCAGGCTTAAAAAAGTAGAACGCAAGATAGAATCATTGGTATTCAAAGATGCCCGAACCAGGATAGTAGATTTTCTGAAGGAAACTGCTGAGGAGCGTGGACAAAAGGTGGGATTTGAGACGATGATCAAAAATCATCTGACCCATAAGGACATTGCAAGTCTGACAGGGACTTCCCGGCAAACGGTGACTACGGTGATGAATGAGTTGCGTGAGCAAAATATTATCAATTTTGACCGAAGGCGGATCCTGATCAGGGATATGGAAAGGCTCAATTGAGACAAAAGATCCTCTAACAAATCGCTAATGTCATTACTTTGACAACCTACAACGCGATCTTTGTTTTACTTTCGTCGTAAAACTCTGCATGAGAAAGATCGCATTACTGGGTTTCATATTCGTTACTGTTTCTGGCTTTTCCCAAAACCTTCAGAATTATACACCATCTATTTTATTTGAAAAAGGTAAGTGGGAGTTCAAAAGCTTCCAAAATTTGTATACCCAGACCAAAGCTTTCTCAGGTGGCAGCAAGGCAGAAACCGGGCGTGGAAGGGAGACATACTTCACCTCTATCAACCAGTTTTTGTACGGGGTCAACAATCAAATCAATGTAGGTTTAGACTTCTGGGTCAAAAATGTTAACCTGGAGAATGGTCAGTTTACCAATAGAACGGCGATAACCGGATTTGGGCCAAAAGTTAAAATTGCTCCTTTTAACAATCTGAAAAGATTGAGTATACAGAGTACATTGCTTTTCCCCCTGGCTGATGATCTGGAAGGAAGAGGTCAAGATGCAGAGAACCCGGGGTTATTCTTGGAGTTTGACAGGACGCTCTGGCTTAACCAGATATTCTACGATCATCAGTTCAATGATTACTTCCAGATATTCTTCCAACAAGCCTTTTGGTACAATTTTGTGAGAGACTCTTTTCGAGAAAACGATTTTCTCCAATCTCAGACTAGTGTGTTTTTCAGTGTTTTTCCCAATCCAAAATGGACATTTTATGTCATGACCGAATATTTTCCAACACACTACAATGATAGTAATCAGGAGTTTGAACTAGCCTTTAGCTACTTTGCGCAATCAGGTATCGGGTGGAAATATCAACTGATCCCATCATTGCTGGAGGTGGAGTTTTTGTACACTAATTTTTGGGCAGGATCAGAAGGCACTGGTGCTGGGCAAACGATTAACCTCGGCATTCGGCTTGTGAATCAGTAACTTGCATATGTGAATGCAAAGTGGTTAATCCTCTTTTTTTGGCTATGTGGACAGCAGAGCTGGTGTCAGGGGCTTGTATCTGATATTACCTTTAGTGGCAATGTCAAAACGGATGAAACGTATTTAACTCAGTTTCTCAAAACAAGTTTGGGTCAGTCATTGGACTCCACACTGCTTCGGGAGGATATGCAACGGCTATCTAATTTGGAATCTTTGGCCAGTGCCAATTTTTTAGTTTTGGAAAGATCAGATGGTCATTTTGATATTGAGATTCTATGTGAAGAGGTTTTTACCATCTTACCTATTTTCAATTTCGGTGGGGTTGAGGATAATTTTTGGTTTCAAGTTGGGGTGACGGAAAACAACCTTGCTGGCCAAGGCCACAAGGCTTTTGCTTATTATCAACTATATGATCGAAGTTCTGCTGCCTTGGCTCTGACCCTTCGGAGATATAGAGGCTCCAGATGGTCCTACCTCGTTAATTTTGTTAAGTGGTCCACACTCGAACCCTTGTTCTTTTCTGAGGGCGTAGCTGAATACAATTATGACAACTACACCTATGGTCTTGGTATTACTTATCATTTCGATTTTCACTCAGAACTTGAGGGTGGGTTGTCGTATTTTACTGAAGCATACGAGAAGCAAACGGAGGGTATACCGACAGCACCCGACAGGGCTAATACCAATAAACTGTTGGTCAAATTGATTCACAGGAATCAGCACATCAACTATCACTTTTTCTATGAGCAGGGATATTCAAATGTTTTAACGACAGAAGCCGTTTACTCGCTCAATGGGGATCCTGACTTCTATATTTTTTTTAATGATTTCAAGTATATCCACAGATTAGGAAACAGAGGAAATATTGGAGCTAGACTTAGAGTGGGTCTTTCTACCAATGAAGAAAGCCCTTTTGCACCCTTCGTACTGGACAGTTACTTAAATATCAGGGGGATAGGAAATAGAGTAGATCGTGGGACAGGTACTGTTGTTCTGAATAGTGAGTATCGACACGCTATTCTGGATAGACCTCAAGTTGCCATGCAGGGAGTATTATTCTCGGACACAGGTACCTGGCGCAATCCAGGAGGAGATCTGAGCGATTTTTCTCAGTCTGAGAATTTTGTGCTTTTTGGTGGAGCGGGGCTACGTTTTATCCATAAGAAAATCTACAACGCGATTTTGCGGGTGGACTATGGGTTTGATCTGCAGGATCCCGGTAAAAATGGATTTGTAATAGGAATTGGTCAGTATTTCTGAGGCTAGTCTATTGCGGTTTTCTGACCCAGTAATCATCTCTTTTCAGGTCTTTCAATACGAGCTTTCTACCGTCAGAGGCTTCCATTTTGAGTAGGTAATTAGGATAATCAGCGCTAAACCAAAAGTCAATGCTCTTAGTAGTGGTGGTCATAGACACTTGCCAGCCCTGTGAATACTCCGGGAGGATGTCTTTCGCCTTGCTTACTTTGAACTTCGCCGTATACGCAGAAGGAGTGGATGCTTTACTACTGATTTGACTAGGATAGATATCCTTGTCAAATGCCAACCCATCTTCGAATTGAAGCGATCGGAGCGTATAGCTTAGTTGATCTTCAAACCACGGCCCGGTTTTTACTGATGTTGAGCCATTTCCTTGTCCATCCCAGTAGCTGATATAGTCAAAGTCATAGCTTTTCCCCTTCTCCAAAAAAGACTTTGCTGTATTGCCACACCATTCCTGGGACGTATTGGTAAGCTTATGTAACAGATATGGTTGGCTCCTTTTGAAAAAAGCACTGGTAAGAAAATGATAAGGGTAGTTATCCGTTGGTATCCTGCAGAATTTATTCACTTTCATCACACTATACAGATCACCTCTCTGGTAGTTGTCGGTTTTGACTTGATATTGCTTGTTAAACTCCTCTTTGACCAGAACATAGGTGTAATCAAATTGTCTTACTTTGTTATAGATGATCCTTTCTGCCTGGTAGGTAGCTACCTCAGCGAGCCCATCTTCCCAGAGTCGATCCATGGCCCATTCCGAATTGATATAGTTCGGAGCAGTGATACTTTCATTTTCTGTGTAGTCTCTGGCTTTTGAGCTTGAGCACGAGTTGAGCACAATGGCACAAGCTATGAGCGTTAGATAATCAAAAATCTTCATCTTCAGGTATTTGTTCATCATCAGGATCTTCAAACACAATTTCGATTCCGGACTTTTTCAAGTCCTCTTTAGTATCAATATCGTGAAGATTAGGAAGTAGTCCGTAGGAGAGCCCTGCATCCTCCACTTCTTCTATTGCATCCTGTAGTACGTCGCTTGTACTATAGGTCTTACCTTCAAATAATGCAGGGAGCACGTTTTTCATTCCAATCAGGTAATAGCCACCATCATGTGCCGGTCCGAATACAAAATCTTTTTCGTCCAGCATACCAAACGCATCGTCAATGATTTTTTTATCGATCTCAAAGCTATCGCTACCAATTAGAAGGATTTTTTCATACTCCAGTTCGAATCCGTCATATAGGGCATTGAGCATTTTTTGTCCGAGGTCTTTTCCTTCTTGCACATGCTTTTTGTAGACTTCGTCATTCCAGAAATCATACATTTCTACGTATTGGGAGTAGTATACCGCTTTGTCTACTTTGACTTTGTCGGCTACCTCAGCAGTGTAGGCCAGTAGCTCCTTGTAAATTTCCATGGCAACGTCCATTCCCAGATCTTCGGCAAGACGAGTTTTTACGGTGCCAGGAATCAGGTTTTTTACAAATACGACTAGGAGATTTTTATTCATATACTTTTACGCCTTTATAAAGCCATTGAGACCAGTTTTTATTGTAGGTATGGACACTGTCTGTTGGTAAACTATGTGAGTTGATGATTTCGTATCCCTGGTTTTTCCAGTCGAAAATGCCGCCGTAGAGGTTTTTTACATTTTCATAACCCATCTTGAGCAGTCGCTCACCTATTCGTTCGCTCCTATAACCTACGGCACAGTAGACGACGATCTCAGCATCTTTGGGAAGACTCTTTACATCTTTATTTTTGAAAGTATCGTAATCAATGAACCGAGCTCCGGGGATTTTACTTACCTCGTACTCTTTCTGAGATCTGACATCCAGCAATATAGGTGTACTGCTTTTTTTCAAAGATTCTTTCAGTACATCAGATTTGATCAAGGGCACTGTACCCCGATACATACTTGCCATTTTTTCATCGAAAGATTGTTGGCCGCAAGCAAGCGTGGATTGAAATAGAGCAAATAAGAGTATTAGTTTAGTCCGTTGCATCATACTTTCTGAATTCAAAAATAGAGAATACCAGTACGCATCCATACTCTATAGCCACTAAATATGGTGGTAAGTGAAATTCTGGAGTGGCATAACCAGCATATGTTAGAAATATGGCCAGAGACCAGACTACTGGAAAGTAGTAACCACTTAATATTCCGAGTGGTATCAAAGTCAATACATACCAGGGGTGGACCGTGGTTGCAAAAGCCAGGTAGAGGCACAGAGAGATCAAAAGCGGGAACGCCGTCAAGTGATTTCTTGATGAGCTATAGATACTCCAACCGCAGATACTGAGCAGCGTCAATATACCCAATGCAGGCCCAATAGTTTGAATAGCATTGTAGCCTTTGATCCAATATCCCACTTCTCTCACTAAAAAATAGATAGAGGCATTGAACTCGAATTTTTGAAAGTACAGTCCGAGGCTTGAGAGCATCCCATTGGTAATGGCACTATTGATCATGGGTAGGAAGGTAGTAGTCGCTGTTAGCAAAGCAATTGTGCAAAAAAGTATTCCCTTTTTCCACTTGTACTGCATCAATATTGCTGGCAGGAATATGAGCGGAATAAGCTTGGTCGCTATAGCCAAGCCCATGAAGAAACCTGCAATATAAATGCGATGGCGAGCAAGAAAATAGATGGCCAAAAGCAGGAAGAAGATCAGCAAGCCTTCGAAATGCAGATTACCGGTGAATTCCAGTACTACCAATGGGTTTAGTAAATACCAGAATGAAAGGCTTGCCGCTCGCTTGCGGAACAATAGTATCCCACGAAGGACCAAATAAGCTCCAAGGTCAGCAAGAATCAATAGGATTCTCATGACATTGATGGACATCAGTTCAGAGGAGTCTGCCCATGTGCTTATCCAAAAAATGAGTTGATTGAGTGGAGGATATATGGTGTAATAATCAGGTGAGTTCATCTTATCCAGAATATCTGGAAGCATGGGGAAGAGGGATAGATCTAGATGAGAAGGAAGCTGGGCATAGGGATCTAAGCCATAATTGATTAACAAGCCATCCCAGAGGAATCGATAAAAGTCATCTGACAGATTAGGTAAAGACGATAGTAAAGACAGTCTAGCCAACAAGCCTATTGAAGCAAGGAGTTTTTGCCGTTCAGCGTAATGTCTGCATAGCCAGAAATAGCTAAACCCTGCGCAGAAGAAGGTAAGGAAAAGAATCATTGTGTTGTTTCTGACAACCATGTTTGCCAGAAACGACAACGAGGACAAGTACAGAAACGCTAGCGTGTAAAGTGTTGCTTTGCCCTGATTAGGCATGTTTGATCGGCTTGATCGAGACTAGAAAGATAAAACCAAAGCCAAGTGCAAGCATACCATGAAACAAGATCAAGCCGTAGTCTTCCAGTTTGAATCCGGAGAAAATACCAAAGATAAAATAGGCGGTTAGGAGTCCTTCTAAGATAGTCGAAAGAGATACCGATGACTTCAGATACTGATTGCCTTTCCAGGAGTCTGACTTTTTTGTGATGTTGAATTTCGGTGTTCTGATAAATGGCGTTTTGATACCCAGATAACCTTCTATGATAGCAATAGAATTGTGTAAGGCCAGTCCCATTGAGAATGCCAGAAACATTATAAAGTGACCGGCATAGTATCGAAGTGTGAAGTGCGGGTTAGATGCCTTAGCCGACATCCAATAAAAAATACTCATCGCTAGAAAACCCACCAAAAAAATGCTGCCCAAGTCAAATAGCAATGAAAGTGCCGGATTGTTTTCCTTGATATACAGCATAGGAATTGAAAGTATTGCCGATACTAGCAAAAACAAAAAAACAGAGCTGTTAAGTAGGTGTAATGCTGCCCGAATCTTGTGAGGGACATTCAGCCCGGACCTTATGATCTTCCCTAGATTTTTCCTAGCAGTTTCCGCTGCACCTTTATTCCATCGGTACTGCTGAGATTTTATGGCAGGGATCACTACGGGTAACTCCGCAGGAGAGGTTACTTCTTCCAAATACTCAAACTTCCAACCTTTGAGTTGCGCTCTGTAGCTGAGATCCAGATCTTCTGTCAGTGTATCATGATGCCATCCTCCAGCATCCTGTATGCAAGACTTTCTCCATACTCCTCCTGTGCCGTTGAAATTGATAAAACTTCCGGCAGCCAATCGCCCTTTTTGTTCTATGGTAAAATGTGCATTCAGTCCGAAAGCTTGCATCTTGGTCAGAACACTATAATCCTGGTTGATGTGTCCCCATTTGGTCTGTACCATCCCAGTATGCTCAGAAACGAAATGGGGAAGGGTGGCAAGTAAGAAATCTTTTTCGGGTAAAAAATCAGCATCGAAAATGGCTAAAAACTCACCCTTACTGCACTCGAGCCCATACTGTAATGCACCTGCTTTGAAGCCTACTCTTATATCACGTTGAATATGTTGAATATCTAAGCCATCTCGTTTTAGCTCCTGTACTTTTTTAGAAATTATATCTACTGTTTCATCTGTGGAGTCATCCAGGATCTGTATCTCCAGCTTATCTTTAGGATAATCAAATGAGGCAATTGCTTCTAACAGACGCTCTACCACATACTTTTCATTGTAAATCGGGAGTTGAACGGTGACATGAGGGAATATCTTGAGTGCAGGCCGATCAACTTCACCCTTTCTATTAGCTTTCATGTAGTGCCAGGCAAGGTTTACTTGCCCCAAACTGAAAATGGTGATGACCAAAAGAGAGAGTCCGTATCCTGATATTATCAACCATTCCATCCTACAAATATTTAAAAATGGTGTAAATAATCTTATATCCGGCCATAATAGTTCCCTTAACCGTACCTGAAACCTTAGATATGCCTATTCGACGCCGATAGTCTACAGGGACATCTAGCGTTTTCAAGCCTTTCTTAGCAGCTTTAAGTTGCATTTCCACCGTCCAGCCATAGTTAGTATCCTGCATATTGATTTCTAATAGGCTTTGGTAGCGGATAGCTCTAAAAGGGCCAAGATCTGTGTACCTAGTTCCGTAGAACCATTTCATCAGCGTCGTCGCCAGCCAATTGCCGAATACTTGCTGAGGCGTCATCGATCCTTTTTCCTTTTGCCCCAGAGCTCTAGAACCGATGACCATATCAGCTTGACCATCAAGAATGGGTTGTACCAGCTGTATCATTTGGACAGGATAATCAGAGTGATCTCCATCTATAAATACCACAATGTCAGGCTTTTGATCCAGGTCGGCAATATGCGCTAATCCTTTTAGGCAGGCTCGGCCATATCCTTTGACAGGCTCAGATAGGACAGTTGCTCCTTTGTCTTTAGCTATGTCATAGGTACTGTCAGTCGAGCCATTATCCACTACGATCACCTCACTGACAAGAGATGATGGTATTTCATCGATCACAAGACCAACAGCATTTTGCTCATTGAAAGCTGGAATAATAACCTTGATGTCTGCCGTAGTCAAACCTGTGTTTTGCGATAAGGTGCAAAAGTAGAGTATTAATTTACTACCAGCGTGTCACATCAAAGACATGCCTGTATTTTTCAAAATTTAGAAAACGATAGAGCCTTTTGATGTAAAAGTATTAATGTTAAAAGGAGCATTGATAATGCTAGTATCCAGCGGCCTGTCCGTCTTTTCGAGATTCAGAAGCTCCCCTGTAGATTTCGTTTTTATCATCCCACATGATAGCCTGATAACCACCATAGATGCCTCGGGAGTATCCTATTTTATGTCCCTTGCTCATTAACGCTCGGATCACTTGATAATCAAAACCTGATTCCAGATGTACTTCACCCCTTCCAGTGGCCGGTTGGCCGGTTGGGGTGGAGGAGCCACCATGATCTATGCGGGGCGCATCTCCCGCTTCTTGCAAATTCATACCAAAGTCTACAATATTCATGACAATTTCGGCATGTCCCTGTGGTTGAAAATCTCCACCCATCACTCCGAAGCTTAAGAACGGTTTGTCATCTTTGGTGACAAAGGCTGGGATAATGGTATGGAAGGGGCGCTTACCTGGCTCATATGTGTTTGCTTGGCCAGGGATCAAACTAAACAACTCTCCACGATCTTGAAGCATAAACCCTAGCCCCGGGGGAACCATACCTGAGCCCATTCCGCGGTAGTTGCTTTGAATCAACGAAATCATGGTGCCATATTGATCAGCAACAGTCATATAGATGGTTTCACCAGCACTAATTTCTCCGGCTTCATAAGTACTTGCTCCATTACCAATAAGCTGGCGCCTTTTCTCAGCATAGTCCTTTGAAAGAAGCGTTTCCACAGGTACATCGTAGAAATCCATGTCGGCGTAGTATTTGGCTCGATCTTCGAATGCTAATTTTTTGGCCTCGACAAACAAGTGAATATGTTCAGCGCTACCAAAGGGAATTTTCGAAAAATCGTATCCTTCCAATATGTTGAGCATTTGTAATGCTGCAATGCCTTGTCCGTTAGGGGGGAGCTCCCACACATCGTAGCCACGATAATTGACCGAAACAGGATCAACCCATGTAGAGGTATGAGAGGCTAAATCTTCTTCAGACAGAAAACCGCCTTCTTCCTGAATAAAATCCGTTATAGTCTTTGCAATTTCTCCTTTGTAAAAAGCGTCGCGACCTCCTTTCACGATCTTGCTATAAGTAGAGCCTAGAGCAGGATTTTTGAACAACTGGCCCTCTTTCGGTGCTTCTCCATTGATAGTATATGTCTCAGCTACATTTTTGAATCCCTTAGCAATGTATCTTGGAATGGAACGACCCATGTAGTATCCGATAAGCTCTGTCACCGGAAACCCGTCATTAGCATATTGAATAGCCGGGGAAAGGATGTCTTTCATTTTCATCGATCCAAACTTACCATGCAACTCAAACCATCCATCTACAGCACCTGGGACGCTCACTGGAAGAGGGCCTAGTGCTGGTATTTTAGTCATCCCTCGTGAAGTAAAGTACTCTAATGTCAATGATTTGGGCGATCTGCCACTGGCATTGAGACCATAAAGTTTTTGAGTTTTGCCATCCCATACGATTGCAAAGAGATCTCCTCCAATGCCACAACCAGTGGGTTCCATAAGTCCAAGCGTAGCATTAGCTGCTATGGCAGCATCAATAGCTGTGCCTCCTTTTTTCAGGATACTCAACCCCACTTGTGTAGCAAGTGGGTGGCTGGTGGCTACCACGCCACTTTTAGCAAGGACCTCTGATCGAGTGGAAAAGGTTTTGCCAGTGACACGGTCTTGAGCAAACGAAAATGTCAAGGTAAGAGGGAGAAATAAAAGGGTAAGTAGCTTCTTCATAGGATCGTGAATTTCACTGACAATTTAAAATGAAAAAAGCCGCATGGTGCGGCTTCTATTTACTTTTGTGCTAAATCTTTGACAAGCGGACTTTTACTTCTCCTTTTGAAACCTTTTCAGGATTTTCTCCATATGCTTCCCAGCAGCTTCTCGACCTCCAAGTCCATAAGATAGCGCGACTGTCACTGCCAATGAACCTAGGGTCAGTCCGAAGGCCAGTTCCACTATGCTATTGGCGATACCCATGGTTCGAAGTGCAATGGCCAGGAATAGACCAATGATAGCCACACGCGTAATCCCCGCTACAAAACGACTGTCTTCGGAGGTATTTAACGCTTTAAAGATAATTGAGGCTAAGAAGTTGCCTATGATCATAATCATGAGACCAAAAAGAATACTTCCAGAAAGATTCAGTATGCTGTGTAGTGCGTGAGTAAGTCTTTCGAATCCCAGCATTTCGATGCTGGATATGATTCCAAAGAATACTAGAAAGAAAAAAGCAATATTGGCTACTATAGCCGATAGCGTTGCATTTTCTCCAAGCATCGTTTTCAATTGCAGCTTTTCGGTGAGATTATCTGTACCCATATTGGATAACAAGTCCTTTAAAAAGGCAGTAATAAATCGTCCACCAACAATGAAAATGGTAATAATAAGCGCTGCGCCAATGATATTTGGAACCGCATCCAGTAGGTCATGCAAAATATTATTAGCAGGCCTGGTAATGGCCTCAAGTTCCAGCGCATTCAATCCTTGAATGATGAATGGAATGAACACAACAACGAAAACAAGTTGCTGAATGAAATAGACAAACTTTTCTGTTTCTTTGAATCCCATGCCCTTAGCAAGTCTGTCAAAAAAACTACCAGCCATCTTCACTAAGTTGGATATGAATTTCGCGATGATATATCCAATGAAAACAATGGCCATACCCGCCAGGATATTGGGTATGAAACCAAGGAATTCGCTGAGCATGTTTTTGATTGGATCAAGTACATAGCTTACACCCAACATCTCTAACACGATCAATAGGATAATAACCATCAACACGTAGTAGACCAGGTTGGCGATAAACTTATTGGTATCCACGATAGTGTTGCCAAGTAGCCTCTCATCCCATTCAGTACGTTTCATTAGTCCGTGTACTACTCGTCTGATGAGTAAGGCGATTAGCCAACCAACAACGAAGACTAAAATAGCTCCCAATACGCCCGGAAGGGCCGAACTAATGCTATGAATGAGATTGTCTAAGTAGCTTGGTAAATTCATGATGTCTTAGGTTTTAAAGGATTGAGTATTTCAGAAAATGATGTTTTAAGTGAGATATCGGGTTAGAATTTAAACTTTCTTTTTGATTTTAGCATTTTTCAGTACAATTTTTTAGAAGAATGTTGCAATACATCAGGAGCTAGCAAAGGTTTCCTGATCCAGTTAGTTTTACTTGATTTAATATAAATTAGGAGCTTGGACCACTATCAGACTTTGGGTGTCAGCAATACCGCCACAGCTGTAGAACTCAAGAGTGCCTACCGAAGGATGGTGAAGCAGTATCATCCTGACGTCAATGCTACCGATGAGGCACGAGTGATCATCCGTCAGCTTACAGAAGCCTACGAAGTACTTTCGGACGAGCATCGGCGATATATTTATGATCACCAGCTGGCTGGAATCATTTCGGTACCCCAGGAATCTGAGGTAGATGAGCGGGAGCTCCAAAGAAGAGCATATAGACGTAAGAAAGCAGAAGAGGAGCGTCTTCATATAGAACGCCTCTTTTTGCTGAAGATCAAGTTTTATAAAATACAACGTTGGAGTTGCTATGCTTTTCTGGTGCTGGGTTTTGTATTCACAATTGACTATTTCATATTAGGAGAGCCTGTTCCGGTGGATGTGCGTCTTTTCGAATTGAGAGGTCCAAAGTCTGATCGTTACACGCGAATTGCGGGAACGGGTTTCAGTTTTTCTACTGATCCGGAACTCTACTACCAACAAGAGGATGTATCTCCCCAGAAGTTACAGATCTATTTTTCCTCCATTTTTCATATTCCCGCCCGAGTAGGAGCGAAACCTGGCCATACTTTCCAGGTGTATCATACGCTGCATACTTTCAATAACTTTTTTTCGTACTTGTTGATATTTATATCAACGGTTGTCATTCTACAGAGGAGATATTATGACTGGGCCCTGACCTTGGCGATTATTCCATTTTTTATAGCGGGATTCCTGATACTATTCATTTTCGGAGCTTAGCAACTTACTCGTCTTTCAATGTGATTGCAGGATTGCGCACTGATGCTCTATAGGCCAGTAAACTCACCGTACCAATGCTCAGTAACAAGGAGCTTATTCCCGCAAGCAGATAGGAGGAGAGGTCGAAGTCGATTTGATAAGGAAAGCGTACAATCCATGAACTATTGAACCAAAAAGCGGCGGCACTAGCTATAACAAATGAGATAAGGATGATCAAAACAAATTGTCTATTGGTCATTGCGACCAAGGCACCAACAGAGGCGCCCAAAACCTTTCTGATGCTGATCTCTTTGATTTTTTGTTCCAGCATGAGCGCGCTCAAACCATACAATCCAAGTCCGCAGAGTAGGATACTGATGATAGTGAAAATGACGGAGGTATCAACCATTCGTAGTTCAGCTTTTAACGTGCGATCGTACCATTCGTCCACAAACGAATAACTCAAGGGTGTTCTCTCTGCCAGAGCATCCCAGTTTTCTTGGATAAAGTCTAGTGTCTCCTCAACATTGCCTTGACCAAGCCTGATCGACAGGTTGTTTTGATTCCCCTCATGCAGGTACATGACTCCGGGGGAGACTAGGTTTTTAGCTGGCGATGATACGTGGAAATCTTCGACGGTAGCCATGATGGGATACTTTGTGCCACCTTCTTGAAACTGAATCGTTTTGTCCAGCGCCGTTTCCCATCCCATGTATTTGACAAAAGCTTCGTTGACAATGACTGAATTAGAGTCAGACCTGACATCGGGTCGAAAGTATTGGCCTTCCAGGATTGTGATCCCGTATGTTTTGGCAAAGTGAGTATCTACCCGGAAAATCCTGGTACTAACCGCTTGAGGCTGTCCTGACGGGATCACCATGACACTGAATGTGCCACCCCCTACCGCTGCCTGACAAAGTGATGCCGAAGTGATGTTAGAATGCGCTCTTAATCTGTTGCCTAGCAGGGTACCATGTTCTCCTACCTCGTTGTTGAGATTAATGACCATGACTTTTTCCCCGTCGATGGTAAGCGTTTGACTCTTGAGATAGTCAATTTGCCTGATGATCAGCAATGTACAGATGATCAATGTGATAGAGACCGTATATTGGATACCAAGTAATATTTTTCGTAGTGATCCTACTCTGATACTTCGGTTAGCGCCCTTAAGAATCATCGCTGGAGAATAGGCGGAGATGACCCAGGCAGGGTACAAGTCTATGACTACGCTTATCAATGCAAGGAATCCTAGTAAGCATGTAACAATGGATGGCTTGAAGGCTGAAGAAAAAGGTATATCCTTATCTATAAGCACGTTGAATTCGGGGAGTAACAAATACACGAGAATCAAAGACAATATGACAGCCATCAAGGTCAGCATGAAAGTTTCACTTAGGAATCGCAAGATAACCTGCCTTCTGGACGACCCAATTACTTTTCGAAGGCCTACCTCCTTTATATTTTTGGTTGCTTTCGCCAGAGAAATATTGATGTAGTTAACTGAAGCTATAATCAGAATCAGAAGGCCTGAAAAAGCTAGTAACAGAACAAATTGATGGCTCCCTATTTTCATCTTCCTGGTATAAAGAATTTCATCACTTTTCAGGTGAATATCTGAGAGGGATTGTAAGTGGAAAAAGTAGTTGTCTTTGCGTTCAGCAAGGTTGATAGCGATCAGGGAGTTGGCTTTTTGGGCTAGTTGGCGAGCGTCGGATCCCGGAGATAACAAAAGATAGGTATAGTGCGACTGGGAAAGCCAGTTATTCATCCAGACGTAATTCAACGGACCTATACCAGGGGTTGTAGTTGTCCATGAGACTAATGCTTCAAATTGTATATGAGATGTCCGAGGCGCGTCTTCCACGACACCCGTGACCGTAAAGCTTAGGTCATTGATCCCTTTGATGGTTTTATTGATGGGATCTTCCTCTCCAAACAATTTCTGAGCGAAAGTCTGCGTCAGTACTATACTTGAAGGCCTTTTTAAGGCTGTTTTGGGATTCCCCTGCAGTAGCTTAAAATCAAAAACATCAAAAATGGAACTGTCAGCAAAAATCATTTCAGCTGTTTGGAAATGACGATCTTCGTATGATAGTACTATATCATCAAACCAGGGATTGATCCGCACAAAATGTGTTGCTTCTGGGAAGTTTTTCACGATTTCAGGACCCATCAACCCAGATGTTTCGGCGGTAAAAAACGATGACCCCTTTACAGGATTCACATTCTTTTTGTAAAGCCGGAAGATGTTCTCCTTTTTGCGATGCATTTTGTCGAAAGAGTACTCATCAACCACCAGCAAAGACATCAATAATGCACATGTTATGGCAAGTGTCAATCCTATCAGGTTGATCATGCTATTTTGCCTATAGCGCTTAATAGATCGCCAGGATGCCCTGAAATAATGTATCCATATCATCATATTTGGATTTTGTATTGGTTTAAAACCTTTGTAGAATATTGGACGGAGAAACGTTAATGCTCTCAAGTAAAGTCGAAATTTGGCTCTTTTTGGACCTAGATTAGCTTTGTCTTCAGCATAAAGCTCATCCAGGTCGCCCATAATGCCCTCGACAAGCTCAGACGCACAGAACTTTTCTATCCACTTGAAGATGCCAGGCCGATTATCCATCTTTAAAAGCTATTTTAGGAATGGTTTCCCATAGTCCGTTTCGGATTTCTCTCGACTTGGCCAAGGCTTTCTGACCCGCTTTTGAGACCTGAAAGAGGTGTTTTCGACGTCCACCTCTTGCCTTAGTAGCTCCATCGTACCGGGAAGTCACAAACCCCTTGTCTTCCAGTCGCTTAAGTGCAGCGTGAACGGTACTAATTGTGATTTTTCGAGCCGTTCTTGTTTCAATTTCCCTCATAATAGCGATGCCATAAGCATCGTCATAAAGTGTTGCAACTGTAAGCAGAATTAGCTCCTCAAGTTCACCAATATGAGTTCCTTTCATTTGTTATTGTGGAGGGTAGTATTTTATAAAAACGAGAAAGTAAAATATTAGTTTCGTTTTTGTCGAATTTGAAATTTAATACTCTTGAGGTATCTTTGACTTTTTATTGCCGCCAACAATTGCTGCCTGGAAGGAAGGTGAGTTGAGTTAAACCATCGGGTTTTGACATGTGTCTAAGTCCAGTGGAAACTTTGTTTTTCAACCAGTAAAACTTGTGACATGAAAGTTAAAGTTATTGTTGGAGGTCTATCCCTTCTGACTGTATTCTTTTCCCAAGCGGAAAGTCTATGGTTGTCCTCCCTAAAAATCGCTAAAAAGAAGGCACTTGAAGAGAATCGACTGATTCTTGCAAATGTTTTAAAGGCTGACTGTAGTATTTGTGAAACCGGTCATCAGGTATGGACGGATCCAGAGATACAGTATCTAATGAATCAGGTAGTGCCTGTTCAAGTCAATGCAAAATACCCTGGGCCCGACGCTGCTTCTCTAGGGGATTTAAGTGACACGGAGATCATATTACTGAATGCTTTTGGTGATGTATTTGCTGTTCATCACGGTACTATTACAGCTGTAGAGCTGAAGAAACTGTTGAAGTCGGTACCTCCAGATGTGCAAAGATTGAACGAAGCCCTAGGACAATTTCTGATCACCGAAGAGAATCCTACTCTTTCGCAGGAGGTGGCCACTTGCCTGCAGGAATATGGCAAGAAGTCTTTGGATGCAGTTCGGAATGCCCTCCTAGAGCATAGTGACCGCTATTTCGAGATCACGTACAAACTGGCGAAAAAAGAGAAGGATGATCGATTGGCGGAGCATGCCAAGATTAGCCTGGCTTTGAACGAGGTATATAAAGGCAATGCCAGGCTAGCTTTGGAGTCTTTGAAGAAAATGAAAATCGGTAAGATCAATACTTCTAACCTTGGCCTGATGCACTTTGCCTATATCGAAGCTTATAGAGCAGATAACAATGAAAAAGAGTCCAGTGGTCATATTGATCGACTAGCTCTTGTCCCAGGAGGTAGCGTATTGCTCAGGAAACTCGAGGAGTGACCTATTTTACAACATTTTTTTGATCGTTCGCAACATATTGCTGTGACATTAAAAGTGGTATTCTGATAATTCGCATTAAATTGATGAATATCGGAATACCATTTACAAGTTGCACAGGACCCGTATAACTATTCCCGCCAAGGGCTGGCTGATATCTTTTTGGCTAATCATGGCGACCATATCCACGACTACACTGTACTTACAGTTTAGTGGTACAGGCTTAGAATGGCTCAAGGTATTTCCCGTTAAGTTGACAGTTTGGCTGATTTGGGGCCTCTATTCACCGGTGGTCTTTTATCTGGCAGGCAAGTTTAGGATCGAAAAAGGAGCTTATCTGAAAGGACTATCCTTTCATGTCCCATTTTCGCTCTTTTCAATTTTTTTCAATGTCTTTATATACGCTCTTATCCTGTATCTTTTCCCCCAGACATCAAACATCAATTCCTTTCAAAATACTTTTACGGGGCTATCCATATTCCTGTTTGAATGGTATTTTTTTATCTACTGGAGCATTGTTATGATCAGATATGCGCTGGACTATTTTTCTAAATTCAAGGATTCGGAAATAGAAACAGTTCGTTTGGAAAACCAGCTGGTCGAGGCGCAGTTGCAGGCGTTGAAGATGCAGCTTCATCCTCATTTTTTGTTCAATACGTTGAATACGATAGCAGCCTCCACTAGGCAAGATGCAAAACAATCAGCAATTGATATGCTTGTGGGATTGGGTGATCTTTTACGTCTAGCGCTTTCACAGAAGGATATACAGCAGGTACCGTTGGAGGTGGAAGTAGCTTTCATCGAAAAGTATCTAGAGATCGAGAAGAAACGATTTCGAAAGAATTTAAAGATAGAAATCACGTATGATGACCAAGCTAAGCGAGCAGAAATTCCCAATTTTTTGCTACAACCGATTGTTGAAAATGCAATTTATCACGGCATATCCAAGCAAAAAGCAGCTAGGAAGCTGACTATAGCTGTGACCAAGTCGGAGGAAAACCTGATACTGACTACTTATAACGAGGGGCCGTTTTTGCCATCGGACTTTGACTTGGAAACTCAGCAAGGTATTGGATTGACCAATACGATAAACCGATTGCAGCAGCTTTACAACGGACAGGCCTCAATGAGTATGGAAAATTTCGAGAGTGGTGTGAAGGTTACTGTTAGACTGCCCTACCAACTTAGGGAGCGGTGATGAGAGTGTTTATTCTCGATGACGAACAGCCAGCTGTTGAAAACCTGGAAATACTACTTCAGGGTCACCCGGATATACAAATTATCGGAGTATCTACCGACAGTGTAGAAGCCGTAGATGAAATTAGAAGATGTCAACCAGATGTTTTGTTTTTGGATATTCAGATGCCCGAATTAGATGGTTTTCAGGTCTTGGAAAGGATTAGACCCATATCAAATCCTTATGTGATTTTTGCCACGGCATATGATGAATTTGCTATCAAAGCGTTTGAATCCAATGCGCTAGATTACTTGCTTAAGCCGTTTGATGACAGTCGATTTAATGCTGCTTTAAAAAAAGCCCAGGAGTATTCATCCACGGCACAGATGAAATTCTTTTATGAACAGATAGCTGACCTGCTAGCTGATAGACCATCTGGCACTAAACCTTATTTGCAAAAAGTATCGGTACGAGAGCGGAATCGTATTCGCTTTATCCCGGTGAATGAGATCATCTGGTTTGAAGCTGATAATCAGTATGTCAGGGTACATACGATGGATGGAGCAGTGATCATCAGAGATTCGCTTAATCACCTCCAGGAGCAGCTTGATCCTAGGAAATTTTATCGCTCACATCGTTCGGCAATTATTGCGCTAGAATTTTTAAAATCTATGGAACCTTACTTCAAGGGAGATTATTGGCTCAACCTAGCATATGATCATAAGGCAAAGCTGTCCAGAAGTAGATCTAAAGGATTGCGGCGGTTGATGAGTTGGTGACTACGCTTCACCACAAAAAATCTCGATTCACAACTTTTAGACTTGCAGCACATCGCAAATCCCGTACCTAGATGGGTAAGACAGTAATTTTTGTAATGATGAAAACAGCAATTTTTTTGACAACTCTTGTAATGATGAGTGCCCGCAGCACCGATGAGTTCGAATTTCAAT
>JAHCMJ010000211.1 GCA_019192485.1 Cyclobacteriaceae bacterium HetDA_MAG_MS6
GATGATTGGATTTTGAAGGAAAAATGTGAGACTTAACGCCCTAGTAATATGCTGCCAGTTTGATCAAATTGAGAATCTTCACATTTCATAGCAAAATAATAGATTCCTTCCGGTACCGACGTGCCATTTGCGTTGCCATCCCAAACACAATCATCAGCAAATGGAGATTGGGTTTCTAGAATATTTCTGCCTTTTGCATCGAAAATGTATACAGTACATCCGTTAAGCGCAGAGGTGTTTTGGATTTCCCAGCACTCAAAACCAATACCATCACCATTAGGAGAAAAGGTTTTTCTTGGTCTAACAAGGTTGTTGATTAAAGTGATGGAAGTACTCTCGTCGCAATCGTTGCTATCGCGCCCTTCTAGCGTGATTTCCGTAGAGCTTGATCTAGGGAAAACCCGAACGCTCAAAGCGGTGTCATTGCTAAAAATATTTGATGGCATCCATTGTGCTCCTGAGACTACTCCCACGGCCTCCAAGGTCAAAATATTGACGACATCAGGGATGGTAAGAATGCCATCTATAACCTCTGCATCGGGAGAGCTTATACTAATGCCGGACCCCACAAAGTTGGTCACCGTTATCATAGATGATAATTCGCAACCGATTTCATTAACTGCAGTCACCGAGACATCCACCTGAGTTTCATCTATGGCAGTCTTTGCGAAAGTAGAGGACGTCGTATCTCCCGTTGACCAGCTGAAAGATTGAAATGTAGAGGGCAGCTGTAACAAGATGCTGTCACTAGGGCACTTTTCTATTCCTTCGGGGGTGGAGATTGTCAAATCGGGCACTTCAGTCACAGTGATGGCTTGAGTGGCAATATCTTGGCAGCTACTAACATCGGGATAGGTTGTCGTGAGTCTTGCGGTATAAGCTCCTGCTGTTGTAAAGGTAAAAGCTGTATCAGCTCTGCCAGTGATGGTTCCAATGACAGCATTGCTGTTATCTAAAAATTCCCAAGTATAACCCAAGTCTAGCGTATCAAACCCGGTAGATGTCGATGACAACCTCAGCGGAGCATTCACGCAGGTTTCGGTCGCGGCCGTAAAGGAGGAGCTAGGGGGTGTAGCCTCAACCAATGTCAGTGTCTCACTTGCATTTTGGCATGTATTAGCGTCTGTAATTGTTACCACGTAGTCACCACTTTCCTGGGCCAGTAAACTGGGACCCGTACCTACATTAGCGCCGTCTCTGGTCCATTGGTAACTGATACCCGTCGTTGATGAATAGTCCTGAGTTCTGAGCTGTGCTGAGCCCCCATCACAAAAGATGGCGTCGCCCTCATTGAATATCTCCACAATAGGAGGGTTGGATATCTCCACAAGTCGCTCAGCTTTTACACCACTACATCCACCTATATTCTCCACCGTCAAGGAATAGGTACCAGCGTTAACAGGTTCAGCATTAGAAATGGTAATCGATTGGCCAGAGGTGCCATTGATCGTTTGACTAAACCTGTTAGGACCTTCCCAAGTATAAATGTCAGCAGTTACTGTTGTAGTAAGCACCAAGTCATCCCCCTCACAAAACGGAGTAACTGGTTGTATGCTGGAGGAGGGAGGTGCAATCGTATTAGGCGCGATGGTTACTGTATTTGATTCGATACCCACACATTGGTTGTCAGCAGAGGTAGCTAATACTTTTACTTGGGCCGTTAAGCCAGCGCCAATTCCCTGTGACGCCAGGTCAAAAGTAGCGGATGTACCACTCTGCAAGGAACTAAAGTTTGATCCTCCATCAGTGCTCACTTGCCAGTCGTAAGTGACACCTATTCCAGAGGTACTTTCCAAAACAAATGGTGATACACCGGTACAGAATGTCCCCGTGGTAGGGGTGATTTGTGGTTTGAAGCAGTTTCTATTGATTATTATGCCTAGAGCACCATTAGTTATTTCATTTATGGCGCTAGCTGTAGTCATTAAGATATCTGGTTTGCCGTCATTGTTGACGTCAGATATATTAATATTTCTGGAGTTGTCATTTAGCGTCAATTCATTTAGGCTAAAATCAAAAGTCGAGGAAGTGGTATTGTTAATGAGTATTTCAACTCTATTATCAACGCGATTTCCAATACCGACCACCAGATCTAGTTTTCCATCTCCATCAATATCGCCAGCATCAATTCCTAATGGTCCGTTGTTTCCTAATGCTACGCGCTGAGCTGCTCCAAAAGTGATGCTTCCTGCTGTGGAGATATTCCTAAATAGGCGTATTTCATTTGCACCAGATTGACCATTAGTAACCGCTATATCTAATAAACCGTCGTTATCGAAATCACCAACAGCAATTCCTTGAAATGCCGTACTCGAACTAGAAACAGAAATAGGAGGGCCAAAAACCGGACTTCCTTGGATAGATAAATTTTCAAATATGATAAATGAATTTGTTTGAAGCAATGATCCAACAATGACTTCTGGTAAACCATCCGAATTAAGATCAATTACCTTCAAGTTGTTGGTATTACCATTAGTTATTCTGACCTGGGTGGGCGAAGCTGCAAAGGATATTGTTCCTCCGGTTCCATTATTTAGGAATATATCAAAATCATTATCAGTGTTTGTTCCCACTATTAAGTCATGGCGTCCATCGCCGTCTACATCGGCTACTTCTATTTGCGTAGGACTTCTTCTGGTACCATCACCCGCTGTTGGAAAGGTCAGCAAGGTTGGAGTCGCATTAAAAGCAATATTTCCTACGGTTGAAGTATTCGTGAAAATTTCTATTTGTTCATCCGTATTATCCACTGTCAATTCAGAAAAAATCAGTTCTGGTAATCCATCGCCATTCAAATCCCCACAATTAGCATTTAGACTAGGGTTATTATTATTGGCAAGTTCAAGAACCTTAGAAAAACTTGCTGGCCCCGTGTTGGCGCTGGAGTTTCTATACACATTTCTCCGTGGGTTCTCACTACCTTCTTTATTGGCTGCTGTCAATGCAACATCATTTAATCCGTCTCCGTCGAAATCGCAAGTACACAAATCATTTACGAAACGTTGTCCTGGCAGCTTGTTTTCCTGGATAGCATCAAAACTGGCAATGTTGAAACCGGCACCCTCATAACTAGGTAAAAACAGGTCTGAAGAGGTTCCTATTAAGTCAGAGGTCTTATTTAAGACAGTTACTGCTCCGTAAGTGGCATTTGCTGGAATGTCTACTTCGATCAGTGTACCTGTCAAATTTGTGACAGTAGCTACTCCCGCACCAATATTGACCTGTATCTCGGCGATAGTCCCTGGAAATCCTGATCCGGTGATGACCATCTTACTCCCTGCGGGAGCTACCTTGGGATCAATTGAATTGATGAAGGGACGTTGCGCCGAAGCCGCAAAAACTACACTGATCAGTATAATTAGTAATGATATCTTCAAAGTTGGATTTTTCATCACTCATTCACTTTTAATACCCAAACCTTTGATAAACCTCTTAGTCCTTTGATACGATTTTTTTCACTTACTGCTGTCGATACATTGTTTGAGGAAGATATGACAACGTAGTAATAACCTCTAGCTGAGAGATATCCTACTATTACATCACGGAAGCCTCTTTCGAAGAGCGCGTCGCTGAAGTTTTCAGCACGTTCGAAGCTTTCGAAAGCCCCAGCAATCACATGGTTGCCTGCAGGAAGTTCGAGGAGGTGACTACCGCGCTTTGCTTCCATATGTTGGTCAGAACCCGCAAGCTCCTCATGTGTACGAAAATCTTGTGTCAACCCAGGGTCTCCCTTGGCCTTCTCAGCCTCAACTTCTGCCGGAGAGGATACGACTGGCTCAACAGGCTCGCTAGTATTAGCCACAAGATTGTCAGATGGTATTTCTGAGATTGTCGGATCTTCCGCCTCAGGAGTATCGTTGGCCGTTTCTGGATCTTCTACTTCTAAGTTATCGTTAGTCGTTTCCGGATCTTCTATCTCAGGATTATCATTGACCGTTTCCGGGTTTTCTATTGGATCTTCAGCTGTCTGCGTAGGTGAGCTTTCGGTTTTATCTTCTGGGTCATCTGTGTTGTTGGTTGTAGGTTCGTTTTCTGAAGTTGATGGTTCCTCGGTTGTTGGTTGAGCTATGGTCAGCGCGTCATCGTCTTTCGCAGGTTCGTCAGGTCTGGACTCCTGTAGTGCAAGTATTTTACGTTGTCTTTCGAGCTCTGCCTTTTTTGCTCTCTCCTCTGGGGAAAGTCTATGGCTTTTAATAAAGGACGAAACATGCTCTGCATGACGTTTTCTACTTCCAAGGTGGTAGCCGATATGGATTTCGTGTGTTGGTCCTAGCAAATTTGATATATTGGAGTTACCAAGCTGATAGGCATAACCAATGGCCAGAGATTCTTTTACCTTGGCACCAACAAGGGCAATAAGATCATTGTCTTGTCGGTAGGTCAGACCAGCCCAGGTCACATGAAAGATATGGGCAATCATGGTGGCTTCAATTTGATCCGGGATGAATTTATTGTAGCGATAGATTAAATGTGGTTCGATGGCAATATCATCGTTGAGGTGACCACGGTAGTTAATCTTAAACAGCACTTCATCTATAGGAGTGACTCTGACAGGGGCAAAGCTTTCCTCTGCGATCAGATCATAGCTAAACAAATTGGGTAAAGAGAAACCAACATTAAAGTGTCCGAAGTGATAGGTAGCACCAAAATCTCCCACCATGAATGAGGACTGATCAACAATACTGCTAAAAGCACGATCATCAGGCGCATCGATTTCACCAAAAGATAGGGAGTTATTCCCCGCGCCAATTGACATGCCGAAGCGCAAGTAGTGCTGTCTATCTATGGTGAGCAGGTAGCTTCCAGAAACCTTACCTAGAGTGGTGCTCAAGAAATTTTCGGATTGGTTAAAGGCGTAAACGCCAAAGCCTATTCCTCCTGCCAACGGAGTATGATAGGTAGCATGAATGGTTTTCGGGGCACCATCGATATTAGTCCATTGCTGTCGATACATGAAAAATAATACCGAATGACCCTCTACACCCGCATATGCTGGATTATACAAGTAAGGATTCATAAAGAACTGATTGTAAATCCTAGGCTGTTGTGCACGTAAGGTAAGGGTGCTGATAAAGAATAGAAAAAATAGCGTTTTATTCATATACACCTGGGCAATGTCCTAGCGGTTCTTTACACCTATATTTTCTTGCAAAAGATGCCTGTACATCTTGAAATAAACGTAAATATACGCTTGAAATTGAATTAACTCCGAAATAATTGGTTCAAATAGGATTTGAACTATTTGGAGAATGAATCAAATTATTCAAAGTAATAACTAAGCATCTACCGACGTTTTTTAGTATTATTACATCTTTTTGTCCTCTTAATTGCATGAGATACCTTTTACTATTTTTAGTTTGTTGTACTATGGCTTTTGCCGCCAACGCACAGTATTGGTTTGGTCCGAAAGTTGGTATACAGCGAACCGACCATTATTATCAAAATCGTTCTTACAGGGACACTTTCAATATTAAGCCCGACTATAATTTTCAAGCAGGTATTATGATGACCTACACTGCGAATAAAATGTATTCTGTGCATACAGAGATTAATTATGAGCGGATTGGGAAAAAGTTGAGCGAGGTCCCGTCTCGTGCTGAAGAGTTAGATGTCAAGTCACGATTTCATTTCATCAATATTCCGCTAATGTTACGGATGAACTTTAGGAGTGGTCCTTATCAGTTTTATGTGAATGGTGGCCCCAGGATTTCATATTGGCTAGCAGGAAAAGTGGAATATGCATCGGATGCCGAGTGGGAAGAACCTTTTGGAACCGGACATGTCGAGCGATACAAGATCGCTTTTAATGAGGCATCAGGTGGGAGTGATGATAAAAAGGGACTTGAAAGAGCAAACAGGATTCAATATGCCCTATCTGCAGGTTTTGGAGTGAACCTTGACCTGAGGAACGAATCACGTTTAATGTTGGACTTTAGATATGTATTCGGACATTCGAATATGGGATTTAATGGCTCGCAAGAGCTTTCTTTCAATACCTATGCGGAGAATGTTGAGTATACCCACAATACCCTTTCTATTTCCGTCGGCTATATGATAGAGTACAACGAAGATTTGAAAAGAAAAGGGAAAAGTACCAATAAGGAGAGTAATCAGTAGATTACACTCTTTTCATTGTGCTCCGAATAGCTTGGGATCCAGCGTACGTTTTGCCACTTCGACAAGGACATCGATTTCCGATGAGCAAATATGATTTGTTACCTCAACAGCTATTATACGAAGGGACAATCGACGAAGAGCAACTTTTTGTTCCCGAACCGGTTGATTCTACAAAAATTCTAGCCGTCCATTCGACCGAATATCTAAGCAAGCTGGAAAGCTTAACTTTATCAAAGTCGGAAATTCGGGTAATAGGTTTTCCACTATCCCGAAAGCTAATTGATAGAGAGAAACTTATCATGGGAGGGACATTGCAATGTGCAATCGAGGCATTAGAGCATGGAGTTTCCATGAATGTTGCCGGAGGAACACATCATGCATTTTCAGATAGAGGCGAAGGATTTTGTCTGCTGAATGATATTGCAATAGCTGCTCGCTTCTTGTTGGATCAGGGTTTGGTGTCAAAAGTTTTGATCGTGGACCTGGATGTACATCAGGGTAATGGGACTGCGGAAATATTCCGTGGAGATGACCGAGTTTTTACTTTTAGCATGCACGGCAAGAAAAACTATCCTCATCGAAAGGAGGAATCAGATTTAGATGTGGCCCTAGAAGATGGCGCTGGTGACGATGAATATCTGTCTTTGTTGGAAATGCAATTGGACAGGATAACCGATAGGTTTAACCCTGATTTTGTGTTTTTTCAAAGTGGTGTGGATGTGTTGGCCACTGATAAGCTGGGTAGACTAGCGCTGACGTTGGCTGGGTGCAAGCAGCGTGATAGAATGGTGCTGGAATGGTGCTTCAAAAAAAGGCTGCCGGTTGTTGCAAGTATGGGGGGTGGTTATTCCGAGAAAATTGGAATTATTGTGGAAGCGCATGCCAATACCTTTCGGCTTGCAAGGGAGATTTATTTTTGAAGCTGGTTAGATTTTGTTTCTATTAGCTTACTTTTGCTCAAATTCCCGCCTGAGTCAATAAAGCAAATTAGTCATTCTTTTGAATTGATAGCTGTTGTATTTTTCCGTGTTTTTAGGGGTTAAACCAAAGCTAAAAGTCCATCTAACGTGTTACAGGCATTTTTAAAGTTCTTAGGAGGTAGGCCTGGCGAAGAAAAACGAATGTGGCTCTTGCTTGGCAAGGGCTTTTTCATGGGAATATTCCTAGCCACCTATCAGGTAGGATCTGAGTCACTATTCATTCAGGAACTTGGAGAAAAATACCTGGCCGAAGCCATATTTACAGCTGGATTTTTAGGGATTCTGTCTACATCGATCTTTGTTACCCTCCAGGCACGAATCAACTTCTCTACACTTGTAGTAACCAACATCTTCTTAATATTCCTTTTCATTGGGGGTATCAGAGCGGCTTTTGAGTTTACGAATTATGAGTCTCTTGGCGATGGCGATTTCAAATATTTGCCATTTATACTTTTTGCAATGATGGGTCCGATCACAGCAGTGACCATTCTTGGATTCTGGGGTGTATTTGGTCGGATGTTTGATAACAGACAGTCTAAACGGATTATAGGTGGTATTGACACAGGACAACTTTCAGCAACGATCATTGCTTTTTTCTCTATTCCGCTCATCACCAGGCTGCCATTCATCGATACGACCTATGACTTGCTGCTCGTTTCTTCGATGGCCTCCTTTGGAGTAATGGTTTTTACCATATGGATTACGAATTCTTTCAATATCAACAAGGTCAAAAAGGCAAGAGATCGACAATCAAAAGATCGCGTTAAATACTCCAGTATATTCAAGGACCCTTACTTGCGGCTGATGTCCCTGTTTCTGGTTTTCTCAATGGGAGCCAGTGTTTTTGTGGACTATACTTTTTACACAGCGACGGAAACAATGTTTCCCGAAGAGCAGAAGCTTAATGACTTCCTTTCATTCTTTAGTGGGACGGTGATGATCATGAGTTTCTTGATACAAAGTTTTATCAATGATATCATCATCGGTCGGTTTGGACTCAAAGTGGCGCTGATGACCATGCCAGCCATCTTGATCTTGTTTACTATTGGGGCTATTGTC
>JAHCMJ010000212.1 GCA_019192485.1 Cyclobacteriaceae bacterium HetDA_MAG_MS6
CCATAGGTTATCGTACTGTCTTCAATCTTTATGCGATCGAAGGCTACAACCATGCGGAAATAGGAAAGATGCTGAAGATCAGCGAAAACACGTCGAAGTCACAACTGAGTCGTGCCCGGAAGCTGCTACAGTCGACACTGAACAAGAGGAACGAGATAGAAAAGCAAAAACAAGTACCCAATGGATCCATCTAAAATAGACCGAATATTTAGGGAACGAACGGAATCCTATGAAGTCACGCCATCTACTGATGCATGGCTACAGGTAGCATCTCAACTAGAACATAAAAATAAGGGGCTTATGCTCTGGCGGGTGGCAGCTGCGGTATTACTGCTTGTGACCGCAGGCCTATACACTTGGCATGTCAGCAATAGTAAAACTGATGTCATGTTGACTGCAGAGGTGAACCACCCGCAATTGGAAGGCGAACTTGTCTGGTCACTGCCTGCCCTTACCAACAAGCAACCTACGACCGCGAATAAGGTCATAGCTATCAAAAAGCTGAACACTCCGGACAAGGAACTTAGCGAAAACCTAATTGCCGAAGCTGGATCAACTACACAACAGCCTGTCATTGAGCTACAATCAAAAACCGCTTTGGTGCAGGAGATCTTTATTGACGAAATAATATTAGATCAACTCTATGGGGTTGAAAATACCCCTACCGTCAAAATACGGTATTATGCGAATATCACGGATCAGCCGGAGGGAAAAGACAAAAACACTTTAGGTAAACTTCTCGCATTTGCGCAGCAGATCAAACCCGGGGAGCTGCTGGCCGGTGCCAGAGAAGCAAAGGATGACCTATTCAACTCATCCGTCAAACTCAATTAAAACTCAAAATAAAAGGACAATGAAAAAATCAATATATGCGGCATTCGTCTGCCTGCTGGCTTCCACTATGGCTTTCTCCAACGAAAGAGATACCGTAGTCATTGAACTGGACGATAAAAGCAAGATCATCATATACACTGATTCTAAAGAAGACCTGAAAAGGATACAGGACTACTATATCAATCAAATGATAGAGGACCTAAACACTTCAGTGCAAGACAACGATGTGACTTACTTGGAGTTGAAAAACGAGCCTGAAAAGTACAAAAATGATTCTACCGGCGGCAGCGTGGACCTTGACATGGGTATTCTGAAAATCAATGTCGAAGACGGGGATCACGAGCGAGTCAATATGAGACTTGGACCATTGGAGTTAGAGGTCGATGACTTCGATGATCTGGAGGATGAATTTGATAATGACGGGGAAATCAGAAAACGCACCTATATCGACAAGCGACCTCGCAGAACGCAACACTTTTTCAACATTGACTTTGGTACCAACAACTGGCTAGAGGGTGGTAAAAGCTTTCCAAATGAAAATGATGAGCCCTACTCCGTGCGGCCTTGGGGCTCATGGTACATTGGCCTGTCAGCCATCAATAGTACTCCGGTCGCCGGCCCATTATTCCTGGAGTGGGGGTTTGGCATCAACTGGTACAACTGGAAACTGGAAAATGATGAGTTTAAAATAGAGAAAGGTGATGAAAGTGTACTCTTCGTTGCCACTGATCCGGCTACGATAGATCCTATCAAGAGTAAATTGACCGCGTCATTCGTCAATGTAAGTGTCGTACCTCTGCTTGACTTCTCACAAGGGCGTAAGCGCGTAAAAGAATACGAGCGAGGTAGTATCCGGTTTCGGAATTATCGACGGCGAGGAGTCAGATTTGGTGTGGGAGGCTATGCAGGGTACAGAATCGCCAGTCACAGCAAGTTTGTATTCGAAGAATCCGGCAGCAAAGGGCGGGAAAAGGACAAGGAAAGAAGCACCTTTTATATGAACAATTTCAGGTACGGGCTACGAGCACAGTTTGGTTACCAAGGCTTTGATCTATTCTTCAATTATGACCTCAACAACGTCTTTGCAACAGGCAGAGGACCTGACCTTCAGGCCATTAGTTTTGGCGTGACTTTCTGATTATTCAAAATCCCTTTTAGCCATAATGATCTCCTTTTCATCTTTTGTCAGACGGAGTTGTTGCACAATCTTGTCATAGGTAGGCTTCCCCAGAGAAAAGATGAAAAGGATCAATACGTATAGAAAAACAAACCAATAGTTTGTGGTAACGATCAAAGCGACTACTCCGATCGCTGCCGCTCCCTCCATCAATAGGTACTTTCTGGTTTGTATCATCAGGTAGCGATGTAGTTTTTCTCCCAAAGAAGAGGATGATTCTATTGTGCTTACCTGCTGATCAGCCATGCGAGTAGCTATCCATACCAGATAAGACATCAAGAATGTGAAAATTATGAATGAGACGGTCAACATATGGCCGTTAAGCAGTGGTTGATAACCTTCTCCTTTCTCCAATTCCAAAAAAAGGAGTGCAAAAGGTATCAATGACAAAGCAATGATGCCATTAAAAATGAAGTAAATTCTGCGATAGAAAGTATCCCAGTTTTTGGGTGGTGCCATCCGGCAAATTTGAAGAGATTTAACTTTAAACAGCTACTAAGAGTCTAAAAACATCGGTGCAAAAATTAATGAGCACACCTCCCATGCGCTGTGTCGGTAATATGGTTATGCGACGGAATAATACTGCAAATACACATATTTCAGCGGCGTCATGTCGAACCGGAGTGCAGTGCAGAGAGACATCTTCTAAAATAAGTTGTAATCATCTTACCCGAGGGGACTTCTCCTTTCGTCGAAGTGACGCTCAATAGGCAAGGTTCACATTAATACTCAAGCTCCTGCTTGTATTCAGGAGGGCAGGAGGAAGTGTAGGCGGATGAGCGAAGGGCTGCGTTGCAGGTCTGGACGGTGGGTAGGCCATGGGTTTTTACACTTCCCAAGGTTTTTTAGTTCCTTTCACAGAAAAGTAACAGCCCTTCCGGCTTTGAGGAAGTGCCTGGAGGAATCCTGTCTCGTTTATCTAAGTCTATTTTTGCTTGCCCTTGCTAGAAGCAAGAGTTGTTGGTGAAAACACCAACAACGGCTAAAACCTATTTCAGGACGGAACCCATTAACATATGCAACTTTGCCGTTATTATATCGTCTATCAAAATGTAGTGCCTACGACACTACAAGACCAAAGGACACAAATCTTGAACTGATTTGCGATTTCCATTAGTTGTTTGAGTATGAAAAACGGAGTACTGTTTTTTATACTCATCGCTATGTCCTCACATGTTCGCTCTCAGTGCTGTTCAGGGGGAGTACCTATGTCGGGGAATGTAGGACTTCCCAAAGCCGATCAAGGCACCTGGCAGTTCAGTCTGAATTACGATTTCAACAACCTGGACACTTTTGTAACCGGCACCGAAAAATTGAATGATAACTCGAGAAGGAGAGAAACGCATTCCCTGATGTTGGAGTCCGGGTATTCATTTACCGACAAGCTTTCTGCAGATATATTCCTATCGTTTGTCAGGCAAGAGCGAACCATCAACCAGTTTGGTAATACCGATTTCACTTATACACAGGGACTCGGCGATGCCGTTGTACTGGTCAAGTACAGATTGCTCCCTTTTTTGACCTTAGGAGGAGGGCTCAAGCTCCCCTTTGGCAAAGCGAATAAGACCCGCGAAAGCGGCATCCCATTAAACGCTGACCTACAACCTGGAAGCGGCGCTCTGGATCAGATCCTGTATATCAATGCTTCACATCAACTTAGCGATCGACCGTCTTTTACCTATTTCGGCACTGGTATCATTCGATTCACTGGCGTGAATGACGACTACTTTGGGCAGACCTACGAGTTTGGCAATGAGACGCAGGTCACTATTGGAGCATCTGACCGTCTGACTTTGGGCAGCATTCTATTGGATCCATCTTTGAAATTCCAATACAGAAAATCCTCCGCCGATCAATTCAACGGTTCAGATTTCCCAGCCTCCGGAGGTCAGTTTCTATTCATCAACCCGGGACTTTCCGTGGCTATCACACCGGATGTTTCCTATCAGGTCAATATTTCATTGCCAATCCATGCAGATGTGGAAGATGCACAAGTCACTCCTACCTATCGATTGAATACAGGAGTATTTGTCAAACTGACCCGGAAAGCAAAATTTAATCAAGATCTTATTGACATTAACTAAGCCATCATGAAAAATATTACCGCAGTTATGATCATCGTTCTGCTATCAGGATGCTTTGAGGAACCTGATGGAGTAGGACAAAGCAGGGCCGTGCAAGGCACTGCCAGTGATTGGCTTGTGCCCGTCGGACAAGTTTTTGACGGAGGTCCAGGCAAAGATGGGATTCCAGCTCTGGAGAATCCTGAAATGGTTGCCTCCAGCGATTCTAAAACGGATTTCATCCGAGAAGAGGCTTTTGTTGTAGGCATCAAAATAGGCAATAAAACCAAAGCTTACGCACATGCTATACTAGACTGGCATGAGATCGCTAACGACCAGATTGACGATGTGCTTTATGCTATCACCTACTGCCCATTGACTGGATCGGCGGTAGCATGGAATCGTAAGATCAACAACCGGGAGACTACATTTGGCGTATCAGGCCTACTATACAATTCTAACCTCATCCCATATGACCGACTTACTGATAGCAACTGGAGCCAGATGAGACAGGAGAGCATCAATGGATCGCTGATAGGCCAGGTACCTGAAAATGTACAAATCGTGGAAACAAGATGGTCTACCTGGAAGCAGATGTATCCTAATACGGTAGTCACCTCTGAGAATACCGGACACAATCGCAACTACCTGGTATATCCATATGGTAGTTATCGTTCGGATGACAATGTGATCTTTCCTGTAGATAATCTCGACAGCCGGCTGAATTTGAAGGAAAGGGTACTAGGGGTGAATATCGACGATGATTCGAAGGTCTATCGTTTTCAAAATTTTAGTCCCCGACTCGTATTGTGTGATTCCGTCAGTGGACGTCCTATTTTAGTAGTCGGTGATCAGCAGGATGGTTTCATCGTTGCCTTTCACTCAGATGATATCGTCAGTTCCAAATTTCCTTTTACCGGTATCGACAATGGCTCCGAAGTAGTCATGCAGGACAATACTGGTAATCAATACAATCTATTCGGCGAGGTAATTTCCGGACAGGGAAGCGATCTGGAAGCGGTATCAGATTCTTACATCGCCTACTGGTTTGCATGGGCAGCTTTCCATGATAATACTGAGATATTTACCTCACAGAATTAAGGGTTGCTTAAGGTGATGAGGATACCGGACTACTCGTCATAAAGCCCTTTGAGCCCCTTCGCTTTTTGGTTATCTTACGATTAATCAATCCACTATATTTATGAAGCGAAGAAGTTTTATTAAGAACACTGCTCTAGGTAGTGCTGCGGTATCCGCTATGGCTACCAGCTGTACTCCATCATCAAGTAACTGGACAGAAGAGTATAGCGGAGGTCCAGTCAGAGACGACTTTGAATTGATGGAGATTACAGTCAAGGAACTTCAGCAAAAAATGCAGGAAGGTACTTACACCTCAAAGACTATTACCCAGCTGTATCTCGACAGGATTGAGAAGATTGATAAAGCCGGCCCCAAGCTCAACTCCGTCATAGAGATCAACCCAGACGCACTTGCCATTGCTGAGCAAATGGACCAGGAAAGAGCACAAGGCAAAGTTAGAGGGCCTCTCCATGGTATCCCGGTCATGATCAAAGACAATATTGACACGGCTGACAAAATGCTCACGACTGCAGGTTCATTGGCGCTTTCCGGCAACATCGCCAGGAAGGATGCATTTATAGTTGAACAGTTGAGAAAGGCTGGAGCTGTGCTACTAGGCAAAACCAATTTGAGTGAATGGGCCAATTTCCGGTCCACAAGGTCATCAAGTGGCTGGAGTAGTCGTGGTGGTCAGACACGCAATCCATACATCCTAGATAGAAATCCGTGCGGATCCAGTTCCGGATCTGGTGCCGCTGTCTCTGCAAACTTGTGTGCGCTGACTATTGGCACAGAAACCAATGGCTCCATCGTTTGTCCCTCCTCTACCAATGGAGTAGTCGGAATCAAGCCAACGGTAGGCTTAGTCAGCAGATCTGGTGTGATCCCTATTTCTCATTCGCAGGACACTACCGGTCCTATGGCAAGGTGCGTAGAAGATGCCGCGATATTCCTTTCGGCGATAGCGGGTGTAGATGAAAAGGATGCAATAACCAGACAGAGTCTGGATAAAGTATCCAAGGACTACACGCAATTCCTGGATTCCAGTGGGCTTGAGGGGGCTCGTATTGGGATAGGGCGCAGCTTTATGGGATTTCATGAAGAGGTGGACGTCCTCATGGAAGAAGCATTCGAAGTGTTTCGAAGTAGAGGTGCCGAACTCATCGAACTGGATGAAGTAATCCCGGACATTAGCTCGTATTATGGCAAAGGATACAATGTCCTCCAATACGAATTCAGAGATGGACTCAACAGATACCTGGCTGGAGCCAATCCGGACACTGGTATAAAGACATTGGCCGATGTCATTGAGTACAACCAAACCAACAAATCGTCCGCTATGCCATACTTCAAACAGGAAATATTAGAAAGCTCCCAGGAAAAAGGTGATCTCAATGAGGAGGAATACTTGGAGGCACTGGAAAAAGTACAAAAGGGAGCTCGAGAAAGTATCGATGAGGTGATGAAAGAAAACAACCTGGATGCGATCATTGCCCCTACAGGTGGTCCGGCCTGGTGCATAGATGTAGTAAACGGTGATAACTTCGGAGGTAGCTCCTCCTCTCCCGCGGCCTGGTCAGGCTATCCGAATATAACTGTTCCCGCTGGTTTTGTTTATGGCCTACCCGTAGGGCTTTCTATTTTCGGAGGTGCGTACACAGAACCAACACTTTTGAAGATAGCTTATGGGTTTGAGCAGGCTACCAGACATCGTAAAGCACCTGGGTTCCAACTCACCCTGGCGATTTAGAGTGGGCTCTATCCATATTTGCTATATAGCAACTACTGCTCAATTTCTTTTTTAATCCCAGATAGCTCTTAAATCAAAAGGGGCAAACCTTTATGACCTGTAAGCGTAACAATCCTTGCTAAACTCTTTAAGAACAGCGAAGTGAACAATAGAAAACTGATCCTTTACATCAGCATAAGCCTTGATGGCTTCCTGGCTACCCAAGAGGACGACGTATCATGGTTATCTATAGTGGAGCAAGACGGTGAAGATTACGGATATTCGGAGTTTACTCAGGATGTAGATACGTACATCGTAGGTCGGAAAACATACGACACGATCTTGAGGTTGACCAATGGTGTCTTCCCCCAGGCTCAACAATTCCAGTGCTATGTCATCACAAGGGAAGAAAGAGAAGATCAGGATGGTATCACATTTTTTAATGGAAAGATCGAAGACTTGATTTCGCACCTAAAAATGAAAGAAGGAAAGAATATCTATTGCGATGGTGGAGGTCAAATTGTAAAGCTATTGATGGAAAAGGACCTAATTGATGAATACATCATTTCTATCATTCCGATTGTGCTTGGTGATGGAAAACGCCTCTTCATGGGAGGCATAGATACCCTAACACTGAAGGCAACAGCTCCGAAGTATTTTGACAGTGGACTGGTGCAGTTGAGGTATGAAAAACCGGATAGGTCATAACTAATTTCAGAGGGCCCGAAGTTGATTTCTTTAATAATTCCGTAACCTCCATCCTGTTGGCATCTTCACAGACAGGGTGAGCAGGTTGTTAAGAGTTGTTGGTGAAAAACCCAACAAAGGGCTAGTTGCATTTAGAGCCTCACCCTGTCTACCAGTCGGATCTTCCTCATACTACTCTAATTCTAACTTGACTTCACCAGACTTGACTTTGGCTCGTTTTCCCAGGTATTCTTTTTCAGATCTTTCTTTGACAGTCTCGACGTAATACCAATCCGCGATAGCCTCCTCCTTCGTAAGCGTAAGCAACAAGTACCCATGATCCCTAAGGTTGGCATATTTCAGATGTGGATTAACCGGACTATTTACAATCTTTTGTTCGTGCTCCAGTACTTCATCATCGGTAAACCGCTCATTAGAATTGGCCGAGTTGATACTGGTCGTACCAAACTCAACAGCGTAAGCCCCTTCAGCAGTACGAGGATCATAAGCATCGAATGGTTGATTGGTCACCTCCAGCGCCCAAGAGGAGTGAGTATCACCAGTTACAAACACAATGTTTTCC
>JAHCMJ010000213.1 GCA_019192485.1 Cyclobacteriaceae bacterium HetDA_MAG_MS6
TCTGGTAGCATGGCTATCCATAAATTCCTGAAAGGTTTTGATATTAACCTGAGGCAGGTTTTGAATTTCGTCGCAAAGCTCAAGCACTTTGTCTGTCAGGTTTTGCACAATGGGATTAAGCTTAACAAGTTCCAGATCCAGCCGGTATTTCAAACTGTCTTCCTCAAGTTTTACTGGTTCTTTAGCATTATAATCCTCTTTTAATCTTCTATAGATGCGGTTGATTTCATCGATAGAGTTCGAAGTTATCGAAATCATGATACACTGGTGATAGTTACTGGTTAATACAACAAAATTTAAACATAAATAAAAAAGCCACATTATTAAAATAATATGGCTTTTATCTTAAAGTATTACTTTAAGTATCTACTCTTCAGAGGATCCCATACTGTCAAGCTTTTTCATGATTTCTTCAGCCTTGTCATATTGCTTCAGTTGAGTGTAAACATATTGCAATGTTTCAAGCGTAGTGGACTCATCATCTTTTAATTCGTATATCTTCTCCCACTGAGGCAGTGCCATCTCCAACTTCTTGGTAATGACAGGTTCTAGCTCGTCAGCCCTTTTCATATCAGCTTTGGATACTCCTAGGTTATTGCGCTCCTTGATCACTTCGGTAGCAGAATTGATGAGCAGTACGCCTATATTGAATTGCGCGTTGTAGTTACTAGGATCTACTTCTACAGACTTGCGGTAGTTGATCAGCGCATTTTCCGAATCCTTTAGCTCTTCATACAATACACCTAGTGTGAAGTAGAGATTGGAGTTTTCCGGCTCATTGGCAATTGCTGTTTCCAGTCCTGTTTTGGCTTCTTCGATCTTATCCAGCTTGATCAGTAAATTGATTTCTGATTTGGCAAATTCGTTGCTCGTAGGATAAATCTCTCTGGCACTTTGCACGACTGCGAGTGCTTCCTCATGTTTTTCCTGCTTACTGGTGAGTACGAAGGACAGCAAGCTATAGAGATCTTCAGACTTGGCTCCTTTTTCGATGCAAGCACGATAGTTTCTTACGGCTGCATCATATTGCTCATCATTCTGTGCGGCAAGCCCCGCATTGATATAAGCGTTTGTGTCAGCAGAATTAATTTTTTGCGCGGTTTCAAAAGCAGTGACTGCGGTACCGCAGTCTTGCGTGCCAAAAGCATCAGCACCTTTATTGAAGTAGTAACCCCAGTAGTCAGATATCTGCTGTGATTTTAGTACAGGAAGTCCCAAGTCATTAGTAATGTAATACTCTTTGCCCTCTGCTGCTAGCTCATCTGATTTGGCAAAGGATTCCATGGCTACTTCCAGCGCGTTGTCAGCTAGTCCCTTGGCATCTGTACTGGTAGTATCGATGGTGGCGTAAACCAGTCCTCTTAGGTACCATGTTTTGCCATCTTCTTTAGTTTTTTCATGCAGTATACCTGCATCTATAATATCCTTGGCCTCTGCCAACTCTCCATTTTTCAGAAGTCTTTCGACTGAGCCCACCTTAGGTTTTTTCTCCTTTTTCTGTGCTGTCACTACAGTACTACCTACCAGGATAAGTACTAAAGCACCTAGTGCTATATGTTTCATGTTATTCAAGAATTTCAAATTTTTAAAAAGTTTGAGAAATTGACGCAGGGTTTCCTAAGTGTTTGCCAATTTCTAGCTTGGTTCTCTATTTATTACTATTCAATTTAATCAACATTCTCTTCATTACTACTCTTATCTGCCTCTTCACCCCCATTCTCAGGCTCATCGGAGCCTATGTTTTCAATCTTTTGAACTGCTGATATTTCATCGTTTTCATTTAACCGGATCAGCTTCACTCCTTGAGTAGCTCTACCCATCACCCTCAATTCACTGACAGACATTCTAATGGCTATACCGGATTTATTGATAATCATCAACTCATCGCCGTCATTTACATCTTTGATTGCGACTAATTTACCGGTCTTATCTGTGACGTTGAGGGTCTTGACGCCCTTACCACCTCGTTTGGTGATTCTGTAGTCGCCTAAGTCTGATCGCTTACCATATCCTTTGTCTGACACCACCAACACATTAGATTCTTCCTCAGTTTTGACACAAATCATGCCAATTACATGTTCATCATTACCTAACCACACTCCCCTTACTCCAGCAGCCATCCGACCCATAGGCCTCACATCAGACTCGTGGAAGTGTATTGCTCTGCCTGCATTATTGGCTATCACAATATGGTTATCACCATCGGTAAGGCTAACAGATAATAGCTTATCACCCTCGTTGATGGTGATGGCGTTGATACCGTTTTGCCTTGGGCGACTATAGGCTTCCAACGAGGTTTTTTTGATCGTCCCCTGCTGAGTACACATCACGACAAAGTTATTGTTGATGTAATCAGGGTCGCTTAAGGTCTTTACATTGATTACTGTACGAATCTTATCATCAGCGTCGATGTTAATCAGATTTTGAATTGCACGTCCTTTTGCGGCTTTACTTCCTTCTGGTATTTCCCACACCTTCTTCCAGAATACTTTCCCAAACTCTGTGAAGATCAGCAGGTAGTTGTGGTTAGTAGCGATGAAAAGATGTTCTGTAAAGTCGTCATCTTTGGAGGTTGCAGCTTTAGAACCTACACCTCCCCTACCTTGTGTACGGTATTCGGCCAGAGCCGTTCGTTTGATGTATCCTTCATGAGAAATAGTAAGCACCATCTCATCATCGGGTATCATGTCTTCGGCAGTGAACTCATCTGCACTATGTTCGATGAATGATCGACGCTCATCGCCATAGCGATCTTTGATCTCAATGAGCTCATCTTTAATGATCTGCATACGGAGCCCTTCGTCGGCCAGGATTTCTTTGAGCTTGGTGATAAGTTCCTTTATCTCTTCATACTCCTTTTCAATCTTCTCTCGCTCAAGACCTGTCAACCGCTGAAGTCTCATCTCCAGAATGGCTTTTGCCTGGATTTCGCTGAGTTTGAACTGCTCCATCAAACCACTTTTAGCTTCTTCCGGGTCACGACTTTTCCTAATCAGCTCAATAACAGCATCCAGATTATCCAGCGCAATCAAATAACCTTCCAGGATGTGAGCTCTTTTTTCTGCCTCTTCCAGCTCAAACTCTGTACGACGCACAACCACTTCGTGCCTATGCTCCACAAAATAGTGAACTAGCTCTTTTAGATTAAGTGTTTTTGGTCGCCCTTTGACTAGCGCAACGTTGTTTACACTGAACGATGATTGGAGTTGAGTATACTTATAAAGATTGTTGAGGACTACATTTGGAATAGCATCCTTCTTGATCTCATACACAACACGCATTCCTGATCTGTCAGATTCATCTCTCATGTCGGAGATACCCTCGATCTTTTTCTCATTGATCAGTTGAGCAGTCTTCTCAATCATCGAGGCCTTATTTACCAAGTAAGGTATCTCCGTTACTATAATACGCTCACGACCGGTTTTGGTCACTTCTACCTCAGCTTTCGCCCTCATGACGATCCGTCCTCTGCCAGTTTCGAAAGCAGATCTTACTCCCTGATAGCCATATATGATACCTCCTGTTGGGAAATCTGGTGCCAACACCAATTGGCTCATTTCCTCAATAGTAATATCTCTATTGTCAATAAAGGCTATCACTCCGTCTACAACCTCAGACAGGTTGTGGGGAGCCATGTTGGTGGCCATACCTACTGCAATACCTGAGGCCCCATTCACTAAAAGGTTTGGGATTTTACCTGGAAGTACTGATGGTTCTTTGGTAGAATCATCATAGTTAGGCTGGAAATCAACGGTGTTTTTAGCAATATCTCCCAAGAGCTCTTCGGAGATACGCTTGAGACGTGCTTCGGTATACCGCATGGCAGCTGGGGAATCACCATCAACAGAACCAAAGTTTCCCTGTCCATCTACAAGTGGATATCGAAGTGACCAGGATTGGGCCATCCGTACCATCGTATCATATACTGCCGTGTCACCATGAGGGTGATATTTACCTAGTACATCCCCTACTATTCTGGCGCATTTCTTGTATGGACGATTGTAGTTTACACCCAGTTCGTCCATACCATAAAGAATCCTCCTGTGTACAGGCTTTAGCCCATCTCTCACATCTGGAAGGGCTCTAGAAATGATTACGCTCATCGAATAATCGATGTAGGCGCCCCTCATTTCGTCTTCTATATTGATAGGAATGATGTTCTGATCGGCGGAAGAGAAACCCGACTGTTCATCAGGCAAATTTTCATTGTCTCCGTCTGACATGCAAAGCGATTTTAATTATCTAAAAACAGCCCGCAATTTAAGCAAAATTTTCGTGGAATTCTTATGTCAGTAAGGGTTCAATTTACGTCTGTTTTTCCACTTGTAACGCCATAGTTTTCTATGGTTCTGACCTACCTTGGGATTTTGCCATCTCCAGATAGGTTGACCACGTACTTCCATCAGTCTGCCTGACTTAGGATCAGTGATTACGTGCTTTAATTGCACATGGTCGCTCTTCATGGGAGACCTGGGTATTTCCGGGATATTGATGCTGACGCCAAATTGGATGAAGAATGTATTGTAGTTGTGTTTGACTGAGGCTCCATCAGGAAGATTGATGGTATAGCTCTTGATCTCGTAAGAAGGCTTAAGCACTAAACGGAAGTACTCTGACCAGTGCTGCTCAATACTGATGCCAATAGTAGTAAACAAGCTTTTCGTAATAGCGGCATCATTGAAGGCCTTTCCCATGTTGATACTGCCTACTTGGACTTCAGCTACTAGGGTGTGATTCCAGTATTCGTAAAATTGATAACCTAATAGTCCAAAGAACCTGGTATGCGAAGTCGCCTTGAAATCCGGCTGGTATGAGCGAAGCACAGATGTGAAAGTTTCCGGCTCCAACGACTTGAGATATTGCCTTTCAAACATAAACCCTAGCCCGAAACGAAAGTCTTGGTAGTTGTAGTGCAAGGATGCCGTAATCGGTATGCTATTGCCGACGCCTTTAAAAGATATACTTGCCGTGTCCGTATCGGCTAAGAAAGCTCTGTTCCGTAGCAGAGGATTGTTCACCGGGTTGGGTAAATGATCGAATGGCACATCGAAAATATCAACATTGTTGACGCTGTCACCCAGCATTGGGTTATTCAACCAATTTCGGAAGCCTCCTATCGTCGGTCCCAACTCCAGTGGGTCATTGCTAAATATGAATTGTTGGTCTTGATCTTGATAGAAATAGACCCCCTCTAGGTCATGGTTATAGCTCGTATTTCCATATCCTGTCGTCAGCGTCCAGGAAAATTTGTTGAGAAAGACCATCAACGGATTACGATAGATATTGTATCGTTGGTAGATATCATCCTGGGCAACCAGCTTGGAGACGTTGATACCTGTCAACAAGATAATGAGTAAGAGCCGATATCGGATGGTGTGCTTCAAGCAGAAGTTGGGTTTCTCAAAGTTAGGGAAATCAATTGATAGCGTTTAGCGTGATCTCAAAAATCAATGGTCTATACGCCGGAACTTTTGCTGCATAAGTTGGAACGATCTGCCTTTCTATCATTTCATCGGTCAAAAAAGAAGGAACAACCACTGCACTTTCTCGGTATCCCAAAAGAGACGGAAAAATAATCAAAGCCCTCTCTCCTCTTTCTATGAGCCCCATCCCCAGGTCAAATCCTGGTAGAACCAACCCTGTGCTATATGCATAGACCAGCTCGTTTCCTCCGGTCTTTGTATCAAATACTGTGCTATCCAGAAACCTACCTTGATAAACTACTTCAAGTACATCACCTGATTGGGGCAGTTCACCCGCTACTCCGGCAGCGAGTCTCTTATAGATCAGACCTGAAGGGAAGCGCTCGATAGAGTCCAGTGGCACCTGATCCACACTGTCGAGCTTGGCTTCGAAGATGTATTGATTGATATCAAGTGACTCTTGATTGAGTATATCTTGCTCACTCTCAATTGTGATTAAACGCACGTTAAAGAGAATGATGGAGTTTTCGGGAATTAAAGTTGAAAACGAAAAGTCTTCATAAGCCTGGGCTGATGGCAAAATGAAAGAATACTCTTCGCCTTCGCGCATAAAGGATAAACCCACATCTAAACCAACTGGGTAAATGGCGCTAACGCCTTGTCTGACTCTTATCGGATCTCCATCCAATTCATCATAGTCATCAATCAACTGACCACCTAAGACACTTACATTGTAATAAAATGAAAGTACATCTCCTGAGGCTTGGGTGGTGCCTCCGGGGTTTAATGTGATCGGATAGTAGTAGATGCCTGATGTATCTCGTTGTGCAGTAGTGATGGCACTGTCGGCCAGATAGGCTACAATTAAGCTGTCTTGCTCAGTGTTGCTTCCACTTGGAGTATCACCATCATCATTTTTGCAGGAAAGAAGAAAAACAAACAATCCTAGAACACCGATGCGCACCATCAACTTTATCATCCTCACCACAACGTTGGTTTTAGTTTGTCTATTGTAAGGTAAGATCAACCTTTGACTTTAAAGGTCTTGCAGAACATTTGGAATACAGGAACATTTCCAAGACCTAGCTTATCACCGATCTTTAGCATCTGGTTGTATTCAGATTTGCCAATATGTCTTTGGTTGTTGATGATATCTTCATCATTGTCAAGAAAAAAACTGGCAATAAATCGAATCAGTATATACGGTGTTCGTAGCACCTCCCTTTTATAACTTTCATAGGTCACCTCAACGTTACTATCAAGGGTTGCTTTTTCAATGCCTTCATAATGAAAAGAGCTTTCAATGGCTTGCTGCAGGACGCCAAAGAATTTATCCGACCAATCGTCATATTTTTTGATTAGGAACTTCATCGCATAGACTACCGGGTCTTTTTTCATAAAGTATCCTCCTTTCGAAAGTTTGCGGGCTTTCTTATTGAGAGCCAGTTCTTCGAAGAGACTTACACTGCCATTTGCCAATGCGATACCAACAGTTGGTGTCATCATCACTAATGAAAAAAAGTCATGATCGTTGATCTCCAGGTAGGGTGCTTCGGTTCTGACGAAATCTTTTTTAAGTGCAGTAGACGCCTCAAGGATCTCAGGTATTTCCACCATCGTGGCTATTTCGTACTCAGTAAACATGGCTAGTCGGAATTTGCTTTGTAAGAAACTAAATTAAAATTATATATTCAAAAAAAAGGGGATGGCCCAGCCAATCCCCTTCATTTAACAGCCAAATGGCAGTATGTATCTTAATTTCCAGTAGAGCCTGAGTCGTCGGCTTCGCTTTCACTGTCTTCGTCTAGTGATGCCATAACGCCATCATATCTAGCCTTTAGGTCCGTATCTGTTTTAAGCGCTTTTTTGAGTTTGTTGTAGAGCCCTACTCCGATTTCATCTTTAATCTTTGCGGTAAAGGTTTCCTTGAATTTTCCTTTTTGCTCATCGTTTTTAGCTTGGATATCTGCAAAAGCTTGCTTCTCCTCTTCCGTAGCTTCAACTGCATCCAGTTCTCCCTTCTTATGTGCTTTACGCATTTCACTAAACTTTTTAGCCCCTATCTGCTCACTTTCTTTGATCCATCCATTATAGGCAGCTCCCATTTCCTTTTTCTGACCTTCAGCCCATTTCATCACTACGGCATAAGTTTTTAAATCTTCGTCCGTAAATGTATCCTGTGCGAAAGCACTGGTTCCGGTAAATCCTATGACCACAACTGTAGCCATCACAATTTTTCTCAACATGTCCAATATAATTTTATAAGTAAAAGAAATCATCGTTTTCTAACCCGCTAATATAAAAACGTTCGGGAATTGAGTAAAGAACATAAGTGGAATGTTTTTCAAGCGGAGTAATACCAAAATTTTCCCTTTCTAAAGTGACTGAAAGGCATGAAAAACTATCTGTCCTTGAGATCCCTCAAATGAAAAATATTCTTGGGCGGGCTGACCCTCCAAATCTACTGTATTGAGGATGACCTTGTTCTCACCAGTCTTTAAGGGTACGCGAGTATAATAAATGCTATGAGGCAATGTCTGCCAGTTTCTCGTGTCTGCTCGTTCCGTGATAGCATTGATGACACCAACGAGGAATCCCAAACCTT
>JAHCMJ010000214.1 GCA_019192485.1 Cyclobacteriaceae bacterium HetDA_MAG_MS6
AAGCCCACTACAATTTGATTGATCATGGCAGCGTTAGCGCAGGCTCCCATGCTGATAAAAATGGCATTTCCATAATACAGGATAGCATTGATTCCGGTCACTTGCTGGAATACAGAAAGAGCTACACCCAAGAACAAGATCAAACCGATTTTCGGATACTTAAAAGAAAAACCTCCTTTTTCTCCATTGTTCAAGGTCTCGCGAATCTCCTCGATCTCTTCTTCGGCGTTCTCCGGATCGATCTTTTGCAAAACTCTTCTGGCCTCTTCTTCTCGTCCTTTGAGCATGAGCCACCTGGGACTCATCGGCACAAACAGAGCAAATATGACAAAAAGCCCAGCAGGAATACACTCCGAACCAAACATCCAGCGCCATCCTATGGTCTCATTCCATGAAACATTTACAGGATCTTGAATACCGTAGTTAACAAAAAACACGACTACAAACCCCATGACGATAGCTAGCTGATTAATAGAAACTAACTTACCACGCATATGTGGGGGCGCCAGTTCTGCAATATACATGGGTGCTACAGCAGAAGCGAGTCCTACTCCGATACCGCCAATTAGCCGAAAAACTACTAACTGTGTGACAGTCTCCGGCAAGGCTGAACCAAGAGCTGAGATAAAGAAAAGGACTCCTGCTAGCAACAATGACCTTTTCCTCCCAAAACTCCTGGTGGTATAACCAGACAAGGCAGAACCTACCATACATCCAATCAGGGCACTTGCCACCACAAAACCAAAAACAGACGGACTTAGGTCAAAGAAAGATTCGAAATATGGTCCACTGCCAGCAATGACCCCTGTATCGTAACCGAATAAAAAACCTCCAAGTGTAGCCACTAAAGTGACTCCTATGATGTAGGTAGTGTTGGACTTAGACTGTTTCAAAACCTTCCTTTATTGTAACCTGACAAAAATATTAAATCATATTGTCAATATGACCATATTGCAATATAGTAAAAATCAAGAAAGGGTCAGGTCGTGGCTAGGCAAACTCATTATCTTAGATGCTCATCAATTGCTCTAAGCATTTTCTTTGCATGTAGGTATTCATGGTATTTATTTACCAGTTGAAACTGCTCATCATAAATCGCGATAGTGGGCAACGAAAACTGTCCTTCTCCATTTTTACCTAGCAATACCGCCAGCTCGTGATAAGCGGCTTTTTTGTCATTTACCGAGCGGTTCACAAACATCTTCCCTCCGAAGTAGATGGTGTCCTTAGTTTCTGCATCCATCCTAACAGCATAGTAGCTTTCATCGAGTATAGCCCGCACCTGAGGGTTGGTAAACACGTACTTATCCATTCGCTTGCAATAGCCACACCACTCCGCCCAAAAATCAATCAAGACTTTTTTAGGTTGCTTGCTGAAGGCCGCCTCCATCTCCTCAAAGGTCATCCAACTGACCTGGCTAGCTTTCTGGGCCTGAAGATCGATACTAAAGAGCAGGAAAAACATGAAAGATATCAATACCTTCATTTCCATATTTATAGTGACTTTAACCTCACGCCAAAGAAATAGGTTCTTGGTGCAGCCGGTCCATATACAAAGTTGCTATCGCGGTTTTTACCCGTATCAAAGTCATCCTGGTAGGAGTTAGTCACATTTTTGATTCCTCCAAAAAGCTCCAGGCCGGTTCCAATTCCCTTCATCGGTAAAGTGTAACTGGTTCGCAGTCCTAACTCCGTAAAAGCCTGTGAGTTCACGAAGGCGTCCTCGGTCTGCTCAGGTGCACCGGCGAAGTGGACAATAAGCATGGGACCTGTATAAGCTAAGTTCATAGCAACTTTCCATTGCTCTGTTGGTGTGATCGTCAAGGTTCCGAAGCCATATTGATTAGGTGTACGAAGAAACTCCCTCCGAGGGGCCAGTACATCACTACTTTCAATAGGGGTATCAAATTGGCTACTTTGGAATGTGATACCGGCATCTAGCTGTATCTTTTCATCATAATTAGCACGTACCTCAAGGGTTATCCCTTGTACGGTAGCACCATCTCCGTTTTGCTTTTCAAATACTTCTCCAAACTCATCCTCTCCTAGAGGTTGTAGGAAAAAAGCATCTCTGAGGTAAGTATGAAAACCCTCTGCCGTAAAGCCAAACACATGACGTTCAGTGGCTTTGTCGTAGTTGATGGAAGCACTGAAGCTATTAGAACGCTCATGTCTAAGCTCATCGGACAATTGTATTCTGGACACCCCCCCTCCAGCAAAAGCAATGTGAAGGTCAGTATCAAAAGCCTGCGGCGCCCTAAAACCAGTACCCCATGTAGCTCGAAGTTGTGTTGTAGGAAAAGGCTTATACAACAAGGATAATCTAGGGCTGGCCACAAGTTGATCTACTAGGTTGTGATCATCTATTCTCACACCTGATAATAGGTTTAAATCCTGTCCTAGCTCCCAGTCACTCTGAAGAAAAGTGCCGAAATTTTGAGTGACTTGATCAATACGATAGTTATAGGACTCAATCACGTCAAGGATATCGTCCTCTACATATTCCATGCCTATAGTGACCACGTTGCTACCCAGTGGGAAGTCATCGAAATTATGATTGAACTGCACGCCTCCTTGCCACGTGGTATTTTCGGAAGTTCCGTAAGGCGGATTGGTTAGATGAATATCTATTTCCGTAGGCTCATCGGGAAATATTCCTGTATAGTGTGTCCTTTGCGTGTTCTGAAAAGCGGCATAACTCAAGATTGAGCTATTTCCATCATTCAACTTGAGCGAATGATCAATGTTGCCCACCAAAACATTGTGTGTTCGCTCTTCCGACTGCTGAGCCAGGTGTGCGGCTCCCTCAACCATTTCACCTCCATATCTGTACTCATTCAGGCTACTTAAGTTGATGTCGAATTTTTGGTTTTCGGTAGGAATGAAAAACAGGTTTGTTCCGAATGAATTATTCTCTATTTCAGGCACTTCCGAGAAGTTATCTCCATTTGCATCCCACCATTCTCGTTTTCGCTTATTGACAAAAAAGGTCGCGCCGGCATTTTTACTCTCATTTAACACTGTAGCATTGCCACTTAGAATATGTTCGCTGGCGCCTTCAATATTTTGATAGGTATAACCCATATCATAGCCGCTTTTTTTAGGCGCCTTGGTTATTACATTGACAGTTCCTCCTACCGCACCAGAGCCATACAAAGCTGATCCACCCCCTCTTACCACTTCTATTCTATCGATCATATTAGTTGGGATTTGTTCCATACCATACAATCCGGTAAGTGGACTAAATACCGGGCGACTATTGATCAATATCTGGGAATAACCGCCTTGCAGACCGTTCATCCTCAATTGCGTGTAATTGCAAGTCTGACAATCTGTCTCGACGCGTAATCCGGGTTGAAATTTCAGACCTTCCGACAAACTCACAGATTGGGTGTTTTCCAGGATAGCGCTATTTATAACATCCACAATTACCGGTGAATTGGTGATCTTCTTAGCGGTACGCGTACCGGTGACTACTACCTGATCTAGTGTACTGGTTGACTCATTCAGGTCAAAATCGACATTAAGCTCAGGTACTTCAGGAGTGAGCTCTATTTTTTTTGTCTGCCGCTGGTAACCTACTATAGCAACAACAAGCGTGTATTCTCCGAATGCAACATCTTTGATCAGAAAATTTCCTTGGGCGTTGGTGGTGGTTCCGAGGGTAGTTCCGTCAAAGCCCACACTGGCGAATTCAAGTGCTTTGCCTCCTCCTACAACCGAACCTGATACACTTCCAGTCTGTGAAAATCCTTTCAAGGACAAAAACGAAACCGCAATGAACAACCAAACGGACAAGATCAGATTCATCTATATTTATATTTTAGATAGCACATTTTAATAAATAAGCATAGCAAAATTAATAAGTTAGATTAATCTAACAAATTTATCGGCTGATACTTTTCTATCTTTGATCCATATCGGGTATTCTATGGCATCTCAAGCAGAAGAAAACTATCTCAAGGCCCTGTTACACCTTTCTTCAGAAAAGGAAGCAATAAATGTTTCCGCCCTTAGCACCTTGCTAAAAGTGAGTAAGCCAACTGCCAATAGCATGATCAAGAATCTTAAGGAACAGGGGTATGTACATTACGAAAAATATAAGCCTCTTCTGCTAACAGATGCTGGCAGGAAAGCAGCGGCCCTGGTAGTGAGAAAGCATCGGCTGACCGAAATGTACCTGGTAGAAAAGATGGGTTTTGGGTGGGAAGAAGTACATGAAATAGCAGAACAGGTCGAACATGTCAAAGCACCGGTCTTTTTTGACCGAATGGATGAACTATTGGAGCATCCCACGGAGGACCCCCATGGCTCGCCTATTCCTGATAAGGATGGAAATATCTTGCAACGGCATTACATGAGCCTCAGCAAATGCCAGGCTGGTGATCGCGTTAGGTTAGCTGCTTTAAAAAATTCTTCTAAGGATTTTTTAGAATTTTTGGATAAGCGAGGTCTAAACCTAGGCGTATCAGTGCAGGTAGAAACCGTGGAACCTTTTGATGGTAGTGTTGTGATCTGCTATCAGGAGAAAAGGGAATCGCTAAGCGCTCAAGTATGCAACCAACTGATGGTGGAGTATGAGTAAAGGCAACCCATTCGGGTTGCCCTCGTCAGAATGTTGCGGATTAGCTGCCTTGGTTAAGGTTTAATTACTTTATCCCTTTTAATGATCATGCCAGACTGATCTTTTAAGATAACCACATAGGTGCCTCTACCCAGATGCTCAACGGAAAGATACTTTTCATTGGATTTCAATACTAAACTCCCCTGCAAACTATATATCTCCATAGAATAGACCCGATCAGATTCAATCCTTAGATAGTTATCAAAAGGATTTGGAAACACTTTAATTTGAAGAGGATTGATTGTACTCAATGGCACCTCTGTCAGCAAGAATGGCTCTGGGCTGATCAGTGTATTGTTGGACTCTACAAACTCATCAATCTCATTCAAATCGTCTACTTGCAAAATCACATAATAACTACCTACTGGTACCTCAACTAATGAGATGGAAGTCTCGAATGACTGAGAAGCATTTTGGGCGAGGTCTCCTATCTCCACTTCATCTACTCTCAGATCGTCAACATCCAATTCCTGATCCTCAGATAAATAAATGGCTAGTCGATTAATGGTGGTGTTCACAGTGCCAATATTGGCAACCAGCCACGACAAGTTGAGCATTTCATCCAGATTAATCGTCGACGGAATTGATTCGAGAGATGAAATTTCCAGGTCCTCTCCTGGATTAACAATCATCTGTTCGGTGCTAACAAAAATGTTGTTAGCTTCATCAAATTCTGTTACTTGATCCTGATCATCGACAATTACAATCCAATAATATATCCCCTCCTGCACCTCAGTCAGCTCTACACCAACTGAAAACTCCGAGACTGAATCGGGATTGAGTGCCTCAATCTCATCCAAACCTATTACCAAATCACTGCCATCAAAAGTCTGATCCTGCGATAAGTAAATCTCAAAGCTGCTACTGCTTGCATCAATTGTTCCAATATTTACAATTGAACCGTCAATAGTAATGGATCCACCTTCTCTCGACTCTTGGGGAAACTCCAGACCACCTACTTGCAAATCCTCACCTGGGTTAATAAAGATAGAATCCGCTCCAACAAAGGTGTTATTAGATTCGTCAAATTCACTCACCTGGTCCTGATAGTCAGCTCCAATTACCAGGTAATAAGTTCCTTCTTGGATACTTGGTATGTCTACTGTAAGAGAAAAGTGGAAAAGCGAATCGGGGGCAATGACTCCGACTTCCAAAGTTTGTACGAGTAGATCACCCTCATCGAAGACCTGATCCTCCGAGAGATAGACACCAATATTACTTGTCCCTGCCTCAGCGGTTCCAATGTTCTGAAGGATGCCCGAGATTTCGACAGATGCCCCTTCCCTTGATGTTGCTGGATATTCCTCAATACTTACGATCTGCAGATCCTCACCTGGCAAAATTTCAACTCCTCCCTCGACCGGGACAATGTTATTGCTTTCATCAGTCTCCGGCTCCACAGCAGTGGCATCCAGGCTAATCAACACTTGGTAGCTACCCTGACCCACAGAGGTAGGTAATTCTACCTCCAGTGCAAATTCGAAATCGTTGCCAGCTCCAATGCCAGGTATAGACTCTTGAAAAACCAAGAAGTCGCTCTCATCAAGGGTATTATTTACAGAAAGAAAGATCTCCACAATAGTGGGTCTCGCATTAACAAAACCATCATTTGCTATGGAGCCACTTATCAGAATTGTACCTCCCGTACGTGTATCGGCAATTGGATTCAACCGGTCCACTTTCAAATCCAGTCCTGAACTTACTTCTAGCCGATCGACGGCCGCAAATACATTGTTAGACTCGTCCGTTTCCTGAACCTGGGAACTTTCATCCACCACAAAAAGGATAAAATAGTCTGCTGTCGGCAGGTCTCTTATAGATGAAGGATCAGTCGCAAAAGATCTGGTAATACTATTTGCACCAACATTACTCAGGTCTACTTGAGTCAAGAAAATATCTTCAGTACCAAAGGAATCGTCCGTGGAAGCATAAATGCTGACTTCAACGTCCGGCGTTATCGTTGATCCACTATTTGATACTAAACCGCGAAAACTAATCTCTTGGGTGACAATAGCCTGCATCGGACCAAAGGAAAGATCACTTAAAAGAATATCTATGTCCGGAGCAGTAAGAGATACTATAGCGCTACCCAAATTGTTAGATTCATCACTTTCAGTGACCAGTGAGTCTTCGTCTACATAAGCGAGAATGTGATATTCGCCTGGAGCATAAGTCGAAGGAATTAACAACTCTGTCAATGACTGTTCGGCTAAAGCTCCTGTAAAAGACCAGACACTTCGACCCAAAAGCGAATCGGCCGGATCCAGGTTGGTGTCTGCAGATATGTAAAAGGTGATATTGGCTTCCTGTAGCGAAGTGGTCCCACTATTTTCTATATCATAATTGATCTGTAAAAGCCCTCCAGGAGAACTTGTCGTCTGAGTCAAAGTCAGTGAGGAAACCTGCAGGTCAATATCCGAGGAGGACACTTCCAGTGTACCCAGTACAAGATCGTTATTAGACTCATCTGTCTCTGCCAATTCCAATCTACTATCCAGTCTGGCTAGCACATGGTACATTCCCGGGGCAGTTTCCAAACCAATTTCAAGCTTATCATTCCTGAGACGCTTACCCTCGATACTAAATCCTTGGTCATAGAGGATTTCGGATAATAAGAGATCATCATTACTGATAGTGGTATCCTGAGATAGATAATAATCTATGTAAAAGGATACTTGCAAGAGCTCTCCAGTACGCAATAAGTCAAATGTACCCACAAGACTCTCTCCGGCTGCTACCTGGTTCTTGGACAAAGAAAATGTTTCAGCACTGATATCAAGCTCAGGCGTCAGCACAGTAATAGGTATGCTGCTTATGTTATTGGTCTCGTCTAGCTCCTCAACTTCGTTTTGTGGATCGACGACAAAAAGAATATAATGGTCCCCAGATAGAAGGTCTCCTCCAAAAAACAATCGACGCCGGAAGTCGAATCGCTGACCGGCTCCTATGCTCCCTGCCTTACCTATTTCTCCCGATTGGAATATTTCGATAGGTTTATCAGCAGAATCCAGTACATTATTTCCCAGGGATAGATAGGCAGATATATTTGCTTCACCCACCCTTGAAGTACCCAGGTTTTGAACACGTGCGTTGAAATCTAGTAAGCCTGGGACTACCGAAAATGTAGATAGTTCCATGGTGACAGTATCAATAGTCAGGTCGACCTCACCCCCAGAGGTAATGGTGAGCACACCCGCATTGATCAGGTTGTTATCCTCATCGCTTTCAGTTATAGTACCATCCTGATCTATTACCGCCAAGGCATAATAGTCGACAGGTTCGATATCATGAGGTAGGATTAATCCCTCAACAAAACGTATCCGCTCTCCGCTTTCGATATCCCAGAAGATGTCTTTTCCTAAATTGATGTCATCAGCACTTAGAAGACTATCTTTGGATA
>JAHCMJ010000215.1 GCA_019192485.1 Cyclobacteriaceae bacterium HetDA_MAG_MS6
ATTGTCAAACCTAATAACTCAGCCATCTTCAATCAGGACTTTCGTGTTAGCGCGCCCTGAAGGTTAATATCCTCATGCTTTGCAAACAACCTTTCGAGAGCTTCGTTTCTAGAACGCTTGTCACTAATCGTAGGTAGTCACCTCGCTAATCGCAGTGATTCAAAATAGCCATCTGTGGCTATTGCCCAAATAGCTACTCAGCGTGCTTACTTCCATTAAGAAAATCCACTAGCACACATAAGCAGATGCTTACTTGAATTGTTCAATGCTGGTGGTTGTTTATGAGTTAATAAGAGTTACCAGTCACTGATCGTTCTGTTAAAGCCCATTCTGCTATCCTTAAGTTTTTCAAGTCTAGGGTATGATACTGCAAATTCTTGCTATTGAGTACTTGCAGGTTTATCCACTTGTTTCTTCTTGGGGGCAGACAGGTTTTTGAACACCTTACAGCTTCCTTTTCCAGTTTTGTAGACGATTGGTAACCGGCTCAATCGAGGCCAAATCAGGCAACTTCTTCAATTTTACACCTTGTAAAATACTATTTGAACTTAATTAAATACAAAATATGAGAACCGCACCAGAAACCACTTGCCTGGTAGCACTTCGACCCTATCTTTTCGCCTTTCTGTTTGTTGCCTCCTATGTCAAAGGTTGGGGCCAGCAGAATATCCTCATGTTTGTCTCCTACGAGAATACCTATTACTCAGAGTACATTGTGATGTACGAAGCGCTCACAGCCGCAGGATACAATGTGGAAGTGAGAAGTTCAGCTTCGGGACAAGCAAGTGTATACTCGCTATCTGGTGATATTGTTTCCACGTCAGGTAATGCTGAGTTTGGGAATAACTACGCTCAATTTCAGTCGCAATTTGAAGATCTGTTTGGAAGTCCATGGAATGAAGCATTGAATCCGACTCCATCGCCTGCGCTCATCTCCCTGGATGGTACTATCCAGGAGGTAGCAGATATGACTCACTATCACGCGCTGGTGATTGTAGGAGGTACCGGGGCTTTGGATTACCGACTGGATGGCTCCTACACGACGCAATGGGGCAACGATGGACGAATGGTACCAGCAGCGACGGTAGAGAATGTTGCTGAACACCTGAATAGTCTTGCCGTTGACGCATTGCTGAATGGTAAGCCGGTAGTAGCTCAATGTCATGGCGCGAGCCTTGCGCCCTTTTTTAGAGTTCCTGGAACCGAAGGGCAAGGTTCGGATGGTCTTGGAGTATCCATTTTGGAAGGCCAATATGCCACTGGATACCCTGAGGCCGAAACACCTCTGACCTTAAACACCCTGGGAGTAACCCACAGACCACTAGATCGTGTAGTGGTATCCAGTCCAACAACTACCTGGTCAAATAGTGAATCAGCTTACTCCAAAATCATCACAACACGGGATTGGTATGCACTAACTGTTGCTCACGCGGCTAAAACGCTGATCAATATAATAGCAACCTATCCTCAAGCAGAAGTACTGAGTGTACCAATAGATGTGCTGGTCGTACATGGAGGTGCAGTAGATCCCCTGGATTGCCATTTTGGCAATACCGAAAACGACGTGCCGTGTAACTACAATCCTGATATGCCGGCCGACTATACAGCTATCGTCGCTCTTCTCGAAGCTAATTCCGCCAACGATATCTTTGACTTTAATGTCGACAATATTAATATTTCCGGTGCAACACCTCCTGAGTATATCGCTGATAGCCAAGAAGCTATAGAAGACTATTTAAGTTCATATGATGTCGTCATCTTTTTCAAACACTTCTCAACAGATGTGACGGACGAATTGGAATTAGCTCTGGTAAATTACGCTGATAATGGTGGAACGGTACTTGGCATACATCATGGCATGTACAATCAGTTCAACGGTGATCTTGAAAAGGATATCCTAACAGAACAACTATTTGGTTCAGTTGCTCCGCTGGATGGATGGTCGAGTTCGCTCGGGGATTTTGACATAGTCAATACCAGCTACGGTCACTTTATTTCAACCTATGGTATCAATTATCAGGCAACTGCTCCAATAGCCAGTACTAGTTGGTCGCTTAGCGGCAGCTTACTTGCCAATACCAATCATAGTCATTCGTACTACCAAAGGTTTCCCATTTTCGAAGAAGTCTACGGCACCTACCAGCTGATCCCAGGTCAGGGTTTTGGTAATGGTATTAATGAGGTGAATACACTTCTTGCCAGTACTAGCAGTCCTGACCAACAAGCACGTATTACAGGATTTAGCAAGCGATTTGATCCCAGCTTGGATGGATCTGAAGGTCAAGTCATTTGCCTGGTCCACGGGGAACGACCAGAGAGCTACGATATTGATCAGCCATACGGGCAGATCATTAGGAATAGTGTTGCGTGGTCCCATTTGACCACAGAAGCTGTAGATTTTAACGATTCCTTGAACCCTACTGACCTGCAAGGACAAAACATCACAGAAACGTCGTTTGAATTGACATGGACCGCGCCAGTATTAGATTCTGGTGCTTCAGTCACTTATGCCCTTTACATTGACCAACAATTGGAGATCGAAAATCATGTATCAACCCATCATACCTTCACTAACTTGTCAGAAGGAAACTCACATACTGTAACCATACAAGCGACAACGGGTGCAGAAGTATCTGCTCCTGTCTTCATAGAAATATCTACAGCTAATATCCCTCCTACTACACCCTACAACATGACTTTGAACAGTGTTGGAGAGACGACCGCCTTTATTTCCTGGAATCCGTCTATTGATGAAGCCAGCATGCCGGTATCTTATCAAATTACAGGACATCCATCTGGTCAAGAGTCTACTACTGATACTTCGTTCGTCTTGAACAATCTAGAAGCTGGTACAGACTACTCAATACAGGTAAGAGCCCTGGATGCTGTAGGAAATATGTCTGAAGACAGTGAACCACTTTTCTTATCTACTGAAGAATCGCAAAATCCTGGAGTAGTAGAACCCATAGCTCAACTCTCAAGCGAATTTCGAAACACCGCTGATCTGGCGGGATGGAACAGACTCTTTGAATTGGAGTCGTGGGAGGAAGACCCATTCACCACCTTTGAAAGCATCGACGATAGTTTGCATATCATACCCTCAGCCAGTACCTGGTGGATGGACCGCATTGGAGGTTTCACTTATAAATCAGTAACAGGTGACTTTATTGTGACCAGCTACTTAGAAGTTCAAGGCACAGACACAGAGCCATTCCCAGTATCTGCCTATTCGCTTTCGGGATTGATGGTCAGAGCACCTCAGGAGGAAGGATATGACGCATTAGACGATTTTGTAGACGGTCAGCAAAATTATTACAACATCATTTTAGGTAATGACATTTATAATGGCTCACCCAATCCGGTAATCCTTAGGAACAACACCATTAATAGTCTTTCAACCAACCCTACGACACCAGTTTCGGGATGGCAGCTTGAGCTGAGAATGGCTCGTATTGACAATCAACTTGTTTCCATGTACAGGGAACCTGATGGGAGCTGGAACGTCATCGAAGTGATCACTCGCAATTTTCCAGCTACTTTACAAATAGGTGTGGTGGCCATCAGTGACTATTTTTCTGCTGCTGCCACTCCTCCTGCCGAACATAACAACAACGCTATTGATGGCAATCAAGACCTTTATGCGTCATTTGATTTTATCCGATTTCGGAGGCCATTTCTAGTCGAAGGGTTAGAAGGCACGTTGGACACTCTACCAGAATCGGAGCTAATCAGTCTGTTTGGATTGGATATCCCTGAACTAGACACCGCCCCTCCTAGTCAACCACTAGCACTCCAAGCGGATTCTATTACTGAAAATAGCTTTGTGCTCAACTGGCAACCATCCGTCGACCCGGAGGGCGGACCTGTAGCATATAGTGTATACGTGGATGGTCTGCTCAATAATGATACAAGTGTACCATCTCCCTTGATTGGAGGGCTACAACCTGCTACTGCGTATAATTGCGCTATAGTAGCGACTGACGAAGCTGGAAACCAGTCTTTGGCCAGCGAAACACTAGAAGTCGTCACAGCATTTCCCACCATACCTGGAGACCCTCTCGTAGCATTGAGTGATGAGTTTATCGATGCCTTGAGCTTATCAGATTTTAGTCGCCTGTATCAAGTTGAAAACTGGCAAGAGGATCCTCTACTGACCTATGACATACAATCGGATCACCTGGTGATGGAGCCTTCAGCTTCGACCTGGTGGAGAGATGGAGTTGGGCCTTTTGCATTCAAAGAGATCACGGGAAACTTTGTGGCTACATCGCAGGTCACCATCTCTGCTGTTAGTGGCACACCCAATGCTTGGTTTTCATTAGCTGGTCTGATGGTGAGGGTACCGCAACATGAAACGTACAATGCCGCACAGGACTTTGCATTGGGTCAACAGCACTATTACGATGTCCTGGTCGGATATACTACCTATGGACCTAACCTGCTCTACAATTCAACGGTAAGTAGTGTCTCCAACAACCCTGTAGTAGGACTGGGAGATTACGAAGCCGAAGTGAGAATAGCCAGACTTGGTAATACGCTGATCTCTCTCTACAGAGAAACCGGTGGAGAATGGCAAGTCATCGAGTCCGTAGATCGTCCTGACCTTGATACTACGCTACAGGTCGGCTTGGTAGCTATGAGTGATTGGCAAACAGTCTCCAACAATTCCCAAGCCTACTTTTATAACAGTACCGTGCAAATGGCCAACAATGATATTCTTGCAGAGTTTGATTATCTGAGATTCAATACTCCTGAGATTCCTGCTGAATTTATTGGCCAGGAACCCAATACGCTTACACCAGCTGATCTTTTAAGTTTCCTAGGATTCGAAAGCATGCCGGAAGTATCTATGCAAGCGAGAGCAGCTAGTCCGATTTCAGATGGCAACTACCAGGAACCCATAGTGATTTATCCCAATCCGGCAAGAGACGTTGTAGAGATATATCTTCCTCAAGGGGCCGATCAACCTGTCGAACTCTACATACATGATATCAAGGGGAGAATATTGTATTCCAAGAAACATGTCAGTCAACCGATCAAACTCAATGTTGCCGATTGGAATCGCGGACTTTACTTGATTCGGATCAATAACCAGGTGAAAAAGATTGTATTAGAATAGTGATGCACCAAGTCTAGTTGAATAACGATACAGATGGCCGTCAGCTCCAGACGGCCATCTATAAAATGGGATCAACGATCTAAAAGCCATTTCCAGAGATGGAAATAGTACGTACCTTCAAATGACCAATGGGTAAGCGTACGACTTTCAATAGTAATATTCCGATAGGCATCCAGCTTTTGCTCTGGACGGGTTTTGCATTATTGATTGTCATGCGTCTCCGCCTCAATCACGATGCTTTAGAAGTCGTTTTAATCACATCCAGCACGCTTATTCTGGGTCTGGTGATAGTTTATGGTCATGTCTTCCTCGCGCTGAAACATTTGTTGGGGGCCAATCGCAACTACGTCAGATACTTCTTAGGATTGATATCTGTACTCCTTATGTCTCAGGCTATTAATTTTCTGAGTGGCTATTTCTTTTTCTGCCATATGGGATTTGACCGCTACGAACCCAAGGAGAGTTTTGAGCTCATCTTCATCTGGAACCTGGTAGAGACACTAGCATTTATCATGGTCAGTACTCCTGTGAAGTTCACTTTTGACTATTTCCGACTTAGGTCTGCTCAGTCTCAGATCGAAAACGAACGGCTAAATGCCGAGTTGCGCTATCTGAAACTGCAAATCAGTCCTCACTTCCTATTTAATACCTTAAATAACTTATATTATCTAGCTGAAAATAAGTCAGATAACACCTCTTTGGTGGTGCAGAAATTAGCGGACTTGATGCGGTACCTACTGAGCAAAGACTCAGAAGAATTTGTTACGCTGGAACAGGAAATAGAAATGATCCAGGCCTATATCGAGTTGGAAAAAATCAGGATCAAATCAATTGATGTAAGTATGGATATCGATGGTGATATTCAAAACATCTCACTACCCCCTGCTCTATTGATCATCCTTGTTGAGAATGCTTTCAAGCATGGTGTAGACAAAACATTAAATGATAATTATGTCTTTATTGAGCTAAAAATAGAGGCTGGAGCACTTTGTTTTCAGGTAGAAAACCCTCTTCGCGAAAACAACGGAAACAACTCAGGCAATGCCATTGGACTGGAAAATCTAAGAAAACGTCTACAACTTCAGTATCCTGATAGATTTGCATTTTCCCTGAGTACAGAAAACTATAAATTCATAGCCAAATTGAAACTGGACCTATGATCTATCAGTGCGTTATTGTCGATGATGAACCTCTCGCCCAACAACTTCTGAAAAGTTATGTTGAGCGAGTGGACTGGTTACATTTAGGAGGTGTTTTTGATCACCCTTTGGCCGCTCAGCCTTACTTGACCAAAAACAAAGTAGATGTCATCTTCTTAGATATCGAAATGCCACAACTCTCCGGTATTGCCTTTGCTGACCTCATCCCCAACCTCCTGATAGTATTCACTACAGCACATGCAGACTATGCAGTGAAAAGCTATGAAAAGAAGGCACTTGACTATCTACTAAAACCGATCACCTTTGAGAGGTTTCTCATGGCAATAGATAAAATACCCAAGTCTGGCACCACCGATCCAGTCTTCAAAAAAGATCAAAACACCATCTTTATCCGTAGCGAAGGAGGCTACATTAACTTGGCTTATGATGAAATAGGCTTTGTCGAAGGGCTCAAAGACTATGTCATCTTTCATACCAGCAATGGTCGCCATATCGTTCACCACAGCCTCAAGAAACTAGAACAGAGCCTACCTCAACAATTTCTCCGGGTACACTATTCTTTCATCATCAATTTCAATCTCATCTCGCATGTAAAAGATCATCACGCACAATTATTCGATACGCATATTCCCATCAGCAAGAAGCATCGTGAAACGTTCTATGAGATGGTGCAGCAAAAGATGATCTAAAACTTCATTCCAAAATCTCCCATCGGAGGATGTAACTGGCAGTACTACGTTTTTCATGTAGTTGCATACTGGTAGAATATTCACCAGGGGTATCATCTACCTTCATTTTGAAAGAACCCAATAAGTCGTTGAGACTCAAGTAGTCAAAATCCCAAAGCTCTATTTCTACCCAACCATCGGGAACATCCAGCATCACTTCTATAGATTCCACATCTGCGGTGTCAACCCTGTGATATAAGCCATCCCCGGGCCATATTTTGTTGCCCTCATGTTTGAGGTAGATCTCGTCTTTGTCAATCTCGTCAGGTGTAGTGCATTGTACCGAGATTAGCTTCAGTTTAGGCATGTGATAGCGGATTTTTAAAATCTAGGCTAAGGTAGCCTGTTTATACTTATTGCCGCTGGCAGCATTCCCTGACTAATGCCGGACAGATGTAATTAATTAATGTGAGTTCGATCTAAGAAAAACCAAAAAAACCTACCGCATCATTCTGAGCCCTCTTTCCTTGAAGTTTGCTTAAAAGAGGGCGCGAGAATCTTCTACATCGGTGAGATTCCTACGGCCTTATCCTCGCAAACTTGGATAAAACCTCTGAATGACGGTTTTTTGGTTTTCATCATATCTTTATCCCTAACTCATGTTAATTAACCTTTTTCTTATAAAGCCCATCAAAAGATGGAAACCATGTCTCTCCATCATCCCTGGAAGATTCTATCAACTGCCTGACCGTCATTTCATCGGGACTGTAAGTAAAGGTCATACGGTTCAAAATAATGTTACCATTTGCTAACATGATCTTGCCGACAAATTGGAGCATTTTATCTTCACGATCAGATTCCAGGTAATTGGTCATATCCCCTGAGCTTCCCACCCAATGCTGATGCCACTTCTTGTCAATGATGTCGTAGTAGTTGATACTCTGTCCTGTATATCCCCTTGGTGTCGTGTAACTTTCATGGATAGCGCAACCACCATTAGCCATGGTAATGCTATTTTCTCCTATTTTGTTG
>JAHCMJ010000216.1 GCA_019192485.1 Cyclobacteriaceae bacterium HetDA_MAG_MS6
TAACCGAGCGCGATCTTGCGTTTCGTCCTAGTGATGAGGCTAGAAGCATGTTGGAGACATTAGAGCATATCTTTGGTCTTTCCAATGTGATTGTCAACTCAACCCAACTGCAACCCAATGATTTCTCTCAACCTAGAGAAAAACTTGGTTACGCAGAGATGCGCAAAAAAACGCTAGAAAACTTTCAGCAAGCGAGTGAAATCTTAAAGACTGCGACTCAATCAGATTTGGAAGACTTTAAGATTGTCTTTCAATATCCCGATGGCAACTCTAGAGAGTATCCATTCTGGAACCAATTGAATGGTCCTATTGCAGATGCAATATGGCATGTAGGCCAGGTAGTGACCTTTCGCAGGTCCGCAGGAAATCCCATAAACGGTAATGTGAGTGTTTTGAGGGGTACATTAAAAACTAATTGAGGCTATTTTGTGATTCGATTGTAAAAGATTTTCATACGATCTTCAATATGTTGCCAATTGATCCAGGTCTCTCGGCTATCGATCTTCATAGTGGGCCACTTCTTCTCACTCAATAAGGCCGGTTGATACACAAATGAATCTTTGATGGAGAGGGCATCGAAAAATAGCTCATCATCTGTCATGATCATTCCAAGATAGGTATCTCCTTGTTTGACAGATAGATCGGCGAAAGGAAGATCCGTCAACGACTCTTTGTCAGGGTAGGTTTCATTGGCATAGACAGCCAATTTCTTTCTAAGGTACCAGGTCTGGTCTCGTTTCTTTTCCGGTCTGAGACTAGGTATCCACTCTTTGTGATGAACGCGCCAGCCATATTCCAAGTAGTCTTTTAGTAGCTTGGGCCCAGGGTTCTTGGAGTCATCAGTTTTCAACTGGCTGGGATGAAGGCTGGTCACGATATAGATGCTTTCTCTGGCACGAGTGACGGCTACATTGAGTCGGTTTTCGCCCCCGAGCTGGTTCAGACTACCAAAGCGCAGTTGCAATTTGCCTTTCTTGTCAGGGGCATAAGCAGTGCTGAAGATGATCACATCACGCTCATCTCCCTGTACATTCTCGATATTTTTCACAAACAATGACGAAGAAACAAGCTTCCGGTTATTTGTGGCTTGTTCGTCTAATAGATCCAGGATCAATTCTTGCTGTCTGGCATTGAATGTGACGACGCCAAGAGATTTGCTTGGACTTTTCTTTTGTAATTGCGAGATCAGATCCAGCACTCGATTGGCCTCTGCCAGATTAGTATTCTGTTCCCAAACACCGTCATCTACTTTGATATACTGTATGGCCGGTTGATCAGTGTTGATCGCATCGATATGCGGTAGTAGCTGTAGACGTCCTTCATAAAAATTGAAATTGCTAAACTCGATTAGCTCAAGAGACTGACTTCGATAGTGGCCTTGCAGTTTTTGTTGGGGAAGATACCTGCTGGCCAGGTTGAGCAGAGAATCTACTTCCAAATCAGGTAGTTCCTCTTCATTCTCATCCTCCCAGCGCACCCGATATAGGTCAAATGGCTTGAGCTGTTTGTCATCCCCTGCGATGACTACCTGCTTTCCTCGATACATCGCAGGAATACCTCGCTCTGCAAAACACTGTGAAGCTTCATCAAATATGACAAGATCGAAAAATTCCTCCATAGGAAATATTGCCGACGCAGATTCTGGTGATGCCATCCAACATGGCAGGAGTTTGAATAGCTCCTCGCTAAATTGATTGATAACACGCCTGATGGGCCATATTCTCTTTTTCTTAGTTACCTGATGGTATAGTTCGCGATAGGTTACCAGATTGTTTAGGCGATTATATGCTAACTCGTGGTAAGTCTTTTCTCTGGATTTTAGTAAAAGAATGTCATTGCTTGCCTTGGCTTTGTCTATCACAGCCTGCTGGATATCTTTGATCAAGCTCTCAACCCTATTGGAGGATATTCCTCTCAATACAGGATACTTCTCTTCGATATGATCAATCCACGAAAGGGCGAGGCTATTTTGAAAAACAGCCATTCTGTCATCTGCTGTACTATCTTCTTCTAGCAACTCTTCGATTAGATATTTTTCTTCTGAGCTAAAGCCATCCCGCAATTGATGATATTCGCAAATACTGTCGAAGTCTTTGTTGAGACTTGTTTCTACTTTGTCCAGCTCCACTTTCTTGTTGAGGACAGCGGAAATTTGCCATTGACTGAGGTATCTATTCCAGCTGGGCTGAGCTTCTGGGATTTTCTCCAGGAGTTCTTTGAATAGTGTAAGTAGCTTGATCTGCTCCTTTCTTGTTTTCTGGTGAAAGGACACATAATTTTCAATCGATCGTAGCTCCCTGAAAAGGATGTATGTTTTGAGAGCAAGCTTTTTGTAAAAAAACCAGTTTTGAATATCAATTTTTCGGATGTCTTTCGGGAAATCAGTCAACCAGCGAGCTTGTTGGATCTGCGTGAGATTATGCTCAAAGTTAAGTCTGTTATCCACTCTTTCGAGCAGTACCCTAAAACCTTCGCTATTGCTTTTGAGGTCATTGTTTACTAATACCCTCGTAATGAAAATCTTGTCTTCGGAGAAAAGTCGCCATCGAATCCAGCTGAAAACTCCTTTTCTGGCCTTAATGGCATGTTCCAGAGCCTCCTGAAACCTACCTAGCTGATCTGCCGGTAGCGTCACCTCTGGACCAGAACCCTTGAAAAACTGCATCATTCGGCGCTCCAATTCCGACAGTAGGTCGGTATCCAGCTCGGGAGGTTCTCCAATCATGTGAATGAAGTACTGGTATACCCTGTCATTATCCAGATTGGTTATTAGCTGACCTAGTGTGTCTATCTTGCTTAGGTAGTAGATGGCGCTTTCGTAGTCAACTCTTTTGCCGAGGATGTCTTTGGTTTTGTTTTCGAATACCTGGAAAAACTTAGTTGCCGCCTGGATGGCGTCTTTTATACGGGGCAAGTCCCCTACACTAAAACGAGAGAAGGACTTGCCTCCTGACCAGAAGTGGTTTTTGTCTTCGAATCGTTCGTAATACTTAAAATAGGTAGAAAGTCGATTTTCAAATTCTTGAGCCTGTGTATAATTTAGATTTCGATAGGCTCTTTTGAATGGGATTGATTTCCGGTCGGGACTGGAGATCAGGTAAAGTTCCTTTACCGATTTGCCACATTCGGATTCATCGAATAGTGCCTCCTTGTATTCGGTAAGCTCCTCGTTAGCCTGGTCTATTTTTCGGCTGGCCTGTAGAAAAGATCGCTCCAGTTGAATGGCATCGAGGCTATTATTCTTCTGACGGTATTCATCGACTCGATCGACTTGTCTGGCAAGTTGCTCAAAAATGTCCTTACGGTCATTTTTAAAATCATGAACCAACCCAATGAAGTCGTGAAGCTCTTTATCACGCAGCCGCTGAAAGACTACATCTAGTGCAGCTTTCTTCTGACAGACCAGGAGTACATTTTTGCCTCTAGCCATGTAGTCACATATCAGGTTGGATATGAGCTGAGACTTGCCCGTGCCAGGCGGCCCTTGGATCACCATTGAGTTGCCTTTTTTGATCAGGTTGAGGGCTTTCTCTTGATGAGCATCTAATTCAAAAGGGGTAAAGGTATTTTCCTCAAGTACTCTATCAGAGTATCTGGTATTACCTTCGTCCTCGGGATTGCTTTTAGTGCGTTGAAGGAAAAATTCTTCAAGGTCTTTTGCCTGCTCATTCTCAAGAAGATGGACATAGTCAGGTACAAGGTATGAGCCAGCCTGAGGGAAGATGCCCAGTACAGCTTCCGGGTGCAGTTTCAGTTGCCCTGTCTTCTCTTCCTGTTCGAGTGCCTCTTTCTTATAGGCTTTAAAGGTTGATAGTTTGTCAATAAAATTTTCCTGATTGAAATTGACCTCAACGCTACTGTCTTTTAGCAGCTCATATAGCTGGGTACGGAATACAGTGCTATCGGTATCGAAGTCGTCGATCACTCGCTCGATGAGTTCCTCGTCTAGGTTCACCTTGTTGTAAAAGGCATAGGCCAGTAAAAACGTCTTGTTCAGCGTCACGTTTACATCCTTCCTTTTTTGTAGATACCAGGTGCCATCTTTTAGTTCCAACGATACAGGGAAAAAAATAAGTGGACATCGAACGGGGGTATTGTCTGAGAATTTGCCTCTGACAAAAGGCCAACCGATGTACAGGTCCTTCGCACCGCGCTCTTGAAATATAAATTGCTCGATGCGCATGATCTTTTTCAGGCGTTGACTTAGCCTGTTGGAGTCGGCATCATGAGTGTCTACCTCCTCACAAAGCGGTATGGAATTCCGCTCACCGATAAGATCATTGATTACATGAAAACTGGGAGTATTTAATGCGAAGTCAAAATCATTGATGTCAATAAACTGATCGGAGATGAGCCTTAGCAAGAGCAGCGACCGGTTATTGCCAGATAGGTTGGTAAGTCGCCTTAGGTAAGACTGAAGGATCTTCTCCATTCCATTGTTTAGGGTTCTAATGAAATATAGGGATATATTTTTTGATACAGACTATCGGAGATAATCTTTATTTCCTTTATCTGATCCAGATTCTCTAGAGGGCCGTGGGCTTTTCGGAAATTGATAATTGCTCGGGCTACGTTCCAATCAAAATACGGATGAGTAGCTAGTTGTTTTAGCTCCGTAGTATTGATGTTTTTTTGGGCTACTAGATTGGAGTCAAGTGTTGCGATCGAGGTCAATTTCTTCAGAACATCTTCCTCCAAGCCATAAACTTCCTTCAGTTGCTCTTTGGAATGAAAGCCTCCAAGAGCATCTCTAAATTTGGTAATCCTTTTTGATAAGGTGGGCCCTATTCCTTTGACCTGCTGTAGTTCTTGAGTGGTCGCTTCATTGATTTCGAAGGGTTGTATCTCCTTTTTTGGAAACGCTGACGGCTTGATCACAAAGCGGGGTGCAGACTTGGCTTTGGACTCAGGCAGGTCTATATATCGTTGTAGTTCCGAAAGCCTTACCTGATTGATGTCATAAATTTTTGCAAGATCTGATCTTACTTGAAATTTACCTCCCGCTTCCCGGTATTTGATAATCCGATTGGCTACTTCTTTTTTAAAGCCCAAGTCTAAAAATGCCTGTTGACTTGCTGTGTTTGGGTTGAATCGGAAAGTTTTATTTTCTTGAGGTTGAACCAGTTCATATTCAGCTTTACGTGAGATTTTTTTGGTAACGGTTGGTTCGATTTTTTGTACCCAATCTTGTAGCAACTTGGTATCTTCAGATGATGTTTTAGGATTGGAGGAGAGGTAAAAAAAATAAATACGGGGAAGCAACGCTGTGGCGATTACAATTGTAATAAGCAGCAAGGCACCATTCGCTTCTCGTTTATTGAATCCTAAGTGGTTGATAATGAGAAGTCTTAGTCTTTTCATTTAGAATGATTCTAAAGCAATAAATGATAAAAATCATTCCTAAAATAAGCAGGATACAACTAATTTTGTCACGTTTTGAAATTTGGAAATGAATAATCACTTCAGAACCTTAGGTATTTCTTATCATTCTGCGGAGCTTGACATACGTGAGCAGCTGTCTTTTGATGAAGACGGTAGCAAGCAATTTCTCAGGGAGCTCAGAGATGTATTGGATATTCAGGAGGGGCTAATATTGTCTACGTGCAATAGGACAGAGATATACTATGCAAGTGAGTCTGATCTGGATGATAAGATTATTGCTTTGCTTAGTTTTCAAAGATCTTTGGATAAGGTTCTGTTGAAAGAGGTGTTTAATCATTTGCAGGGCGAAGAGGCGATTTCACATCTCTTCGAAGTAGCTCTGGGTTTAGATGCAAAGGTCCTTGGTGATATTCAAATAGCCAACCAGGTAAAAAAGGCATATCAATGGACTGCCGATGAACAAATGGCAGGACCCTTTTTGCACCGACTAATGCACTCGGTTTTCTATGCCAACAAGCGTGTTGTGCAGGAGACACCGTTTAGAGATGGTGCGGCCTCTGTTGCGTATGCGAGTGTGGAAATTGTTAAGGGGTTTATTCAAAACTTTCAAAACCCTAAGATATTGACATTGGGTCTTGGAGAAATAGGCGGCGATGTAGCGGAAAATCTCAAAGGGATCAAAGCCAACATTACCGTAGCCAATAGGACGAGGTCCAAGGCTAAAGTTTTACAGGAGACTTTTGACTATGAGGTGCTGGATTTTGATACTGCCTTGCAGAACGTACATGAATATGATGTCGTGATCTCTGCAGTATTTGCTGATCAACCAGTTATTACAAAAGGTCATTTCTCGAAGAAATCGATGTCCCATAAGCTGCTTCTGGATTTATCTGTACCTCGCAGTGTAGCACCCGAAGTGGAAGAGTTAAACGGATTGCTTTTGTACAATATCGACCAGATAGAGGAAAAAACTTCCGTTGCGGTTGAGAAACGCAAGAAGGCCCTTCCGAAGGTCCGTGCTATTGTTCGAGAATCTATTGATGAGTTTTCCAATTGGAGTCAGGAAATGGAAGTGTCTCCCATTATACGCAAGTTAAAACTTGCTCTGGAAGAGATCAGGAAAGAAGAACTCACTCGCTACTTGAAAAATGCAGATACCAAGGAGGTGGAAATGATAGACAAGGTGACGAAAAGCATCATTCAAAAGGTCATCAAATTGCCTGTACTCCAACTGAAGGCTGCTTGTAAACGAGGTGAAGCTGAGACCTTGGTAGAAGTGCTTAATGATCTTTTTAACCTGGAAAAGGTTACCGAGGAAGCAGATTAAGTTACCACCTTCCCGTATATTTATCACCCGATGCAACGATGGGTATTTCCTCTATTTTTTTTGTTGACCTACTGTGTTCATGCCTCCCAGGAGATAGAGGTTTTTCACCATGATGACAGACAGGGTATACGAAACAAGGAGGGACAAGTCCTTATCCCGCCCGTCTATGATCAACTTGGCTGGTCTACCGGCGATTTTCTTACTATCAATGAGCTGATCGGTTACCGTGAAAATGGGTTGTGGGGACTGATTAATTTATCTAATAGGAGAATCTCCGAACCGATTTACTACCATCTTTCTCCTCACAATGATGAAAAGATACTTGCAGCTATCAAAGGACGATTTTCAAATCAACTGTTTTACGGTATTCTTGACGAAAAAGGCAATGTAAAGATCAGCTGCAATTATTTTTCAATAGAGCCTATAGCTGATCAATACCTGGTATCAAAGTATGAGAACGGTAGAGTTGTCCAGGGCACCATCAATAGTGAATATAATGTGGTGATCCCAACTCAATACATTGCGATTCAGGATTTGTCCCCGACGATTTTGGCTTGTCAGAGGCAGGACTTTAAATGGGAGTTTGCAGATGAGAATGGCAGGCTCTTGCATGATCTTCGAGTAGATGGATTTAGCCGTTGGCATGAATACATTCAGCTCGAAAATCGCGGAGTCTTTGGCCTTATGAGTTCTGACGGAGATTTACTGCACCCAGTTTCTTTCAAGGGCTTCTCATATGAGGGTAGTCAACCAGAACCCGTCCCTTTTCCAAAATGGGTATTACTAGATGACAACTTGAAGGAAACAAAGGCAGTGGAGGGTGATTCCGTAAAGGAAGAAGGCAAATCGTTTATGTATTTCAAAAACGGAGAGACCTATTACCTACAAGATATTTCAGAGGGGGTAAATCTGGACCAGGTGGAGGTGTTAGATGCTCAGAAAGGGTTTTTCATTACAAAGAATAAAAACACCAATCGATGGCAAGCTCGGAAAACCAGCGGTGAGCTAATTCTGGATGACCGCGATTCGATCTATTTTGATGGACTTTACTTTCGCGGAGAGAAGGATGGTGGATGGATCGTTCACAATCGTTTTGGACGGAGGATATCCAAGCGTAGATATGAGGCTGTTGGGTTGACCATGAGTAGTATGGTGCCGGTAAAACTCAACAATTATTGGGGGCTGATGGATTTTCAGGGTGAACTTCAGGTAAAGCACAAATTTGAAGGGATCACTACAGGCAAGGAGGATCTGTTTGTTGTCAGGTATC
>JAHCMJ010000217.1 GCA_019192485.1 Cyclobacteriaceae bacterium HetDA_MAG_MS6
GCCAGGTGCCCAAATTTAGCTGGCCGGCGGTAATTGGAATAGTCACCTGACACCCCAATATAGAAGCCTGGATATGAGCCGGCATATCATCAGGACCCTCATAGATATGCTTGAAATAAGGTGCATTTTCTGGAATGTTTTGATTGAAAAAGCGCTCAAAATCCTGTCTGACAGTAGGATCAGCATTTTCATTGACTGTCAGGCTTGCCGAAGTATGCTTGATAAATACCTGACACCAGCCGGATTGAATGCCGCTTTCGTATACAATAGGTTCTATATCCCTGGTAATAAGGTGAAATCCTCTTTTGAAAGCAGGGAGTGTTATTTCCTTTTGAAAAACCACCTTTACATTTCTATTCGTTCAAAAGCACCGATATCAGGGTTAGCATCGCGTACTCTTCCTCTGATATCATCTGGTATACCTAATGGCAGTCCCTTGTCGATGGCAAAACTCAGTGAATCCAATTCATAATTAAAAAGAAAAGGATCCAGAAATCCTGGAAAATTGTTTTGGAGCGAAGTTTCATTGCCTGGAAATACTTGAGCCGATCGGATGATATTATTAGAAAAAGTAGTATCCACAATAACACCAGCTGTTCCACTTAAGCCAAAAATCAGTTCTTCGTCCATTGATCCCCAAATGATGGAGTTTCTCATGCGGACACTTAGATCTGAAGTCAAGAGTTGATCACCTGTCAAGATGATATTGTCCGAAAACTGCACTGATGGTTCGTCCCTGATGAAAAAATTGGGTTCGTTAGAAAAAGTGCAATGGTCATAGGTATAATCTCCACCAGCGTAGTTGCCTATGAGGAAACTTCCACAGTTAAACACTTCGGTGTTGGTAACACTGACTATTGAGGTAAAAGCCTGAATACCAGCCGTAGCCATATGACGTAATGTTGTGTGATTGATCCGTAGTGAAACCTGATCTGACTCACTGTTTGTGCCAAAGGAAAAAATGCCATTATTAGCATTTTCTATGGTTGCATAGTCAACCTGACCCGTACTTCCGGGGAAAAAAACAAGACCTTCCCATTGTCCTGGTGCTTCGATATAGTTCGCATCAAATCTTGTATTTCTTAATGTGACGATGTTGTTTGAATCTCCTTGGATCACCAGGTCTCCAAGTACAAAAAGCGAAACACCATTGTCAACAAACACACGGGTGCCCGGCTCCATGGTCAAATTGCAAAGTGAATCTACCAGAACAGATCCGAACAGCACATACGGTCGATCAGCAGTCCAAACCTCATCGCAAATGACAGGATTCACCAGATAGTTGGCATCTTGACCCCAGGCAACCAACTTGACGTCATTCTGATTACCATTCCATTCTACGATTACGCTATCTTTTACCAGATAAGGGGAATCCTGATCTTGTGGATCGATCTCGACATCCACCAAGACTAATAAGCTATCTCCTCCAAATACAAGTTCTCTTTCTATCTCTGAACCTGGTTTTCCATTGACGATTATATCATATGGTGATTGTCTCCCCTGCCCAAGAGATATCCTTTCAATCTCAATAGCATTTTTGTGTGGGTTGAAGATCCGTAGCCGTCGAGTAATACTGGTACGAGCTGACAGTAATGTATCAAAAAGTACAGTATCTGTGCTGAAGACTAGGTCCAGATCACCATCACGCGTTATTTCTTCCTCTGGTGGAGTACAGTACTGCAAGACTCCAATCAGGATCAACAAGAAATATGGTATCCGAAGTCGGATCATATGATAGGGAAACGACGAAGTAAGGTGGTCATTGTCAGGCGGACTCTCCTTCTTTTAATTTCTCGGCATTTTCTGCAATGCGTAGTTGTTCGATAAAGTCACCAATGCTGCCATTCATAACATTAGGAAGGTTATAGACTGTATATCCTATTCTATGATCAGTCACTCGCCCTTGAGGAAAGTTGTAGGTCCGTATCTTGTCAGAGCGATCACCACTCCCCACCATTGTTTTGCGTTGAGAGCTAATAGCCTCGTTGTGCTTTTTTAACTCAATTTCGTACAATCTGGACCGCAGTACCTTCAGGGCCTTATCAAAATTGGCATGTTGGGAGCGACCGTCCTGACACTCTACCACGAGTCCTGATGGCATATGTGTCAGCCTCACGGCGGATTCCGTTTTGTTGATGTGCTGGCCTCCAGCACCGGAAGCTCGGAAGGTATCTTTTCTTACATCACCCATGTTGATTTCGACATCGACTTCTTCTGCTTCAGGCAAAACAGCCACCGTGGCAGCCGAGGTATGAACCCTGCCCTGCGATTCCGTCGTTGGCACACGCTGCACTCGATGTACGCCAGATTCAAACTTGAGTTTACCATAAACATCCTCTCCTTCAAGTGAAGTCACAATCTCTTTGTAGCCTCCGGCTGTTCCCTCGTTAAGGTTCATAACGCTAAAGGACCACCCTTGAGATTCTGCAAACTGCTGATACATACGGAACAGGTCTCCTGCAAAAAGTGAAGCTTCATCACCTCCTGTTCCCGCTCTGATTTCGAGGATTACGTTCTTGCTGTCGTTAGGATCTTGGGGAATGAGCATGATTTTCAATTCCTCCTCCAACTCTGTGATTTTCGGTTCTAATTCTTCTATTTCTCCTTTGGCCATCTCCCGAAATTCTGGATCCTTCTCATTGTCCAACACCTCCTTCGCACTCTTCAAATTAGCCGTAGCTGTGCTGTACTCAGCATACTTGATGACAATTTTTTCTAAGTCGCGATACTCCTTATTGAGCTGCGTGTACTTCTTCATGTCAGCCATGGCGTCTGGCTGCACGATCAATTGGCCTACCTCCTCAAACCTATGCTTAATCGCCTCTAATTTGTCAATCATTCCGGCTAATTTTAGTTTGCAAAAGTAATTAAAGCGGTTGCTTTGAATTCAAAAAATATCAAAGTGAAGTTTAAGGATAGTTTAAATACCATATGGATAGTGAGCGCATTCTTAATGCTCTGTAGCTGTAGTCCTGAAAAACAAGTAGATCGATCTTCGATGCAGGAGGAAGTCCGATCCAGAGAGCTTATTAGAATGAGTGATGCTGAAGTGGTGGCAGCCGCATTTGCACTCGGATCGAAATATATTCAGGTATTAACACCTGCAGATCACAACAAAGCCGATAGTCTTGGTGTAACGCTGCTTTCGGCTTCATTAAAAGATGACTTGGCCAACCCTGCCCTCCAAGGTATGTTAGAAGCTTACCGATATGCACACGTCAATGGACTAAAACTGGATGATCATGCAGAAATGGTAGGTCGTGATTCTGTTGTTTTCGTTTCTCCAGATTATGAGGAGTGCTCAAAATCTTATGACTCTTGCAAGATCTGGTTGCTGAAGCTAGCCATTAAGGACGTGGTGCTAAGTACCCAATAGCTCTTGATACCGAAAACAATCCTTGGTATGGTCGTTTACCAAACCAGTAGCTTGCATATGGGCATACATGATCGTGCTGCCTACAAACTTGAATCCTCTTTTTTTGAGGTCTTTTGATAGTGCATCTGATTCAGGGGTGGTTGCCGGCACGTCACTCATGGCCTCCCAGTGCCCGTGTATGACCTTATGATTTACAAAACCCCATATGTAATGATCAAAACTGCCAAACTCCTTTTGTACTTCAAGAAATTTCCTGGCGTTGGTGATTGCTCCTGCTATTTTCAATCTATTCCTAATGATCCCACTGTCTTGAAGTAGCTCATCCACCATAGTGTCTGGATATTCGGCCACTTGATTGACATCGAAATCAGCAAATGCGCTACGATAGCCTTCTCGCTTCTTTAAAACCGTACTCCAGCTCAAACCAGCTTGCGCGCCCTCCAGGATTAAAAATTCAAAGTGTACTTTGTCATCGTGAACGGGCACTCCCCACTCCTCATCATGATAGCGAATATATTCCTCGAAGGAGCCCTCGGCCCATTGGCATCTTTTTTTATCCATTGATCAAATACTAAACTTTCTTAATTTGCGTCATCTACTAGTCTTCCTTAACATCGAAGGTCGAAAAGGTTTTTTAAATTTAAAACTTTAGGTCACGATCCTGAATGACAAGATCTCTTTTCCTTCTTTTAGTTATTGTCACCAGTAACCTCGGCGTAGCTCAATCAACCAATAGGGCTAGTTTACCTGGATTTGACTTTTTAACGCTTGACAATCAACTCCCAACCAATATGCGGTCGACTAGGAGTGCTGTCATCCTATATACACCAATATATGAACGAGGAAAAGAAATTCGTGGAGACTGGAAGCTACTCGGCAAACGCGTACACAGAAGTCTTAGACAAATGGGATTGGATGCCGTGGCCTACTTCTATGAGAAGGATATAGCTTCAAGCCCTGCTGCTCAGAAAGCATTTAGCAAGATATGCGCGGATCGATCCATTGCTAATCTTATCAGGATGACTTTTGTTGAAGACAGATATGAGCTTACTGTGACTAAATTCAACAGAAAGCACAACTTCGTCGATTTTGGTCAATCTTGCTGGAAAAGTGACAATCCCAATCTGACGACAACGCTTCTCAACCTTGGTATTAAAGTCAAGGAAGTAAGTGAGGGGGAGCAAAATTTTCTAATAGCTGAGGTCCCGCAGTTTTATGACGATGTCAATCTTTTCGATGGATTGAAGCTTGCTAATTACCCCGGCCAGGTACGAAGGCTAAAGACGGCTATCCCAACCTTTGATTCTTTAGAATTTCCCAAAGACGCTAACAAGGAGTTGATCTCAAAGATTGAAATGTTCAATGAAGATGTCCGCCAGAAAAATAACAAGTTGAAAGACATATTCTCAAAATACCCTTATCCATATGAATTCGTGCCTCCTACTGACGACGAGGATCTTTACAAGCAAGGCTATCAATTTGTGCTGAGATATTTAAATACCACCGGAGAGCACATCAAAAAGATGCTAAACTATGACATGAGTGGTAATGAAACAAGACTTATCTCGGTCAAACCCGATGGTCTGGAAAATGTCTCCTTGCTTTCACTTTCTACCCATACGGAAGCCTTCAAGTACTATTTCAAGCAAACCATCGCTAAAGATGCCTATGTTGGTAAGGAATGGGATTCTGATATCACTTGGCATGAGGCCATGGAAAATTTTATTGGAAACATGCTTCAAGCTCATAATGAGTAAACTCAATTACTTTCAAACCAGACCTAAGGTACCCTCCTTCAACATCAACGCCTACCTGGAACGAATACATCTCAATAGAGAAACTCCATCCCTCTCCTATTTAAAGAAACTCCAAAAAAACCATCTCATACATATTCCATTTGAGAACCTTGACATCCATTTCCAACAGCATATCGAAATGGATATGCTCCAATCCTATAACAAGATTGTACCTTCAACTAGAGGAGGTTTTTGCTACGAGTTCAATCCCCTCTTTTACGGTCTATTGAGTCACTTAGGCTTTGACTGCTATATTACATCTGGTAGCTTTTACAAAGCTGATGGATCCTTTGGCCCAGAATACGAGCACATTGCGATTATCGTCCTTCTCGATGACGACCTTTGGCTTGCAGATGTAGGCCTCGTTGACGGGTTTATCGAGCCTAAGAAAATCGAGGCTAATGTGATGCAGGTGGACTATACGCAATATTTTCAGATTGTAAAAGATCACGACGACAGATATTTGCTGAAAAAATCCAGCGATGCTTCACAATTCGAAACGGTCTTTCGGTTTGACCTACAGGAAAGACAGTTGATTGAGTTTCTTAGTATGTGTCGATATCAGCAAGAATCCATAGATTCGTATTTTCGACAACATAAAATCGTATCCAGGCTCCATCCCGATGGCAGAGTCATACTGACTGATCAAAAGCTGAAATTAAGATTGAGAGGACAAAAGGAGGAAAAGTCAATTTTGAATGAAGACGAGTTCCTATCAAAGTTGGAAGAGTACTTTGGAATAACGCTGCAGGATCTAATCCAGTAAAACGTTGATTAGTTGATCGATACCTTCTTGATAAAATATTTTTACAATATTCTCCTGATTGGCAATACGCCATAGCTCCTCCGCCATCACGACAGCTCCCAGCCAGTCGTCAGTGTGCCAGGCGCCGATACCAGAAAAGCCTTGTAGTTTGCTCTCATCGGCATAAGGCCATGAGTTGACATAAAAGTAAGGCTGATCATAATACTGATCTCCCGGAGAAAGACCAGCAGAGACATAGGTGGAGGTCTCATAGTCACCAGAATCTTTAACCAGAATGCTAATTGCTAAATCAAAATGATGTGGCCACAGTCTAATCTCACTGGCACCTTCGTATTTTGATCTTAAATCACTCAATACATAATGACAATTGTGAAAATGCGCACCTAAGATCAATGCCGTTTCGGGGTCTATATTTTCAAACGGCTTTCCTTTTTGGGTAGGGTATGGAGGCAATTCATAAGGCAAACTCATGGTCAGCTCAGACGATGATAGCTCAAAACGTTTGATCTGTTCCTCCAACCATACCATCACCTGGTTATGCGTTTTTCCTTCAAACCCAAACGAGGCGAGAGAGCTCATCTCTCGATCCACTATATGAATGGATTGATCAGAAAAACTAATGGAAGACCGAAAAGTTTTTGATGCCCCAATCCACTTGCCCGCCAAGCGCCAAAACTGTGGCACCCAATACAATATCGCGTTTTCGTCCCTAGAAGACTCTGGTAAAAACTTACGCCCTACGGCAGAGACATTTTGTAATGCCTGATGAAACTGTTTTCTAACAACACTAAGTCGCTCATTATCGATAGGCTCTAATTCGAACCATTCATCAGGTCCCATAAGGGTCGACGCTACAGCTCGTGCTTTTTCACTGCCTTCCGAAGGGCTTCAACATTGGAAGTAATAGATGGGTCGCTAAAGATCCTGGCCGAAAGTGTGGAAATGACCTTTCTCTTAAATCCTAGCTTTTCAGCCAGATCTTCACAGTATTTAATCTCACTAAGATACACCTGACTATCGATTTTCATCAGCTGAACAATATTGTACAGATAATCAAATTTCTCATCATCCGATAGGGTGGACAGGTCAGGAAATGGCCGGGGGTTCTCGACTAGGTCGTTGACATCTTCCTCCGTCAGACCATTTGCTTTTCCTAGCATAAGGATATGCATCCTCTCCTGGCCGTCAAAATCGCCATCTGCCTGGGCAAGCTGGATAAGGACACTGAGTTGTGCTTTTATGCTCATAATTGAGGTTGGTTAAAAATATAAATTTACAGGTTTGATTTACTTTTCAAATTTTTTCACGGCTCTTTTCAGTCCCTCTCTGTCAGCAGTAATAGACGGGTCGCTGTAGACACGAGCAGACATGGTTTTCACTACTTTCTTTTCAAACCCAAGTTTTTCTGCCATTTGCTCACAAAACTTGACTTCACTTAAGAACACTTCGCTGTCGATTTTCATCAACTGAACAATGTCATACAGGTACTCAAACTTTTCATCAAAAGATAAGGCGTCAAACACAATTGCTGTTGTCCCCTTGTTGACCAGCTCGTCGTTGATCAAATCATCTACTTGTTGTTGTTCAATACTGTGTGCTTTTCCTATACTGTAGATCAGTGATTTTTCAATGTTAGAAAAGTTCTGATCGGACAATGCTAGCCGGATCAGCATCCTTAGATGAGCGTCAAAATTTTCCATGTGCAATTGGTTGAATTATAGTATAATCCTAAATATAGGTAAAAATCTCCGGGTTGATATATTTCTGAATTATTGTGGCTAAAATGACCTCGGTTTAGTGCAAATAGCTTCCTGCATTTACATCAAAGGTCGATCCGGTGGCGTGATCCGCCATACCACTGGCTATAAAAGTGATCAGTGGAGCCAGGTCTTTAGGCTCTGTCAGGCGTTCGAGAGCTAAGTCTCCTTTGGCATGTTCTTCGCCATACTGGCTCATAAACTCCTGGGCCATGTCTGTACGCACGAAACCCGGAGCGATAACAAAGGCCTTGATCCCGTCCT
>JAHCMJ010000218.1 GCA_019192485.1 Cyclobacteriaceae bacterium HetDA_MAG_MS6
TTCACAACAAAGTCGTCCAGGTCGGGGTCGTATTCGGTGCTGAATCCAAAACGTCGCGATTTGATATTGGTGCGATTGTAGAGGTTAAAAATAGTGAGGCCGACTTCGCCGTTGACTTTTTTCATTTGGAAGTTGAACTTGCCAGATATGTCTAGTCTATGATAGTCCGGTAGTCTTCTGGAGTTGATCCGATTGATGTCATAGAGGACTGGCTCTTCCTCGAAGAAGCCTCCACGAGGAGTATAGGGCAGGCCAGACCCGTAGATAAAAACGGTTGAGAACTCCCATTTGTGCCACTTAAAGGTTTGACTCCAGTTGACTTCATGACGTTGATCTACACCAGAAGGGTAGGCCAGAGATCGATTGACGATAGGAATGCTGTTTTCTGATCTGCTCAGGGAATAGCTTAGCCATGAACCGTATTGTCGGTCCTGGTATTTCAATAGGAAATCTATCCCCTCGGCCTGATTTTCACCATCCAGCCGAAAATCGTCTATACGCTCAAAGTCTAGTCCGTTGTAGGGTGCAAATATCACGGACTCCGATTCCGTGATGCCAGTGGTCTTCTTAGAATAAGCCTCTACATCCAGGAGCCATTTCCCTTTTCGATATTCGAAGCCGCTTACCAGGTGCGTACTTTTGATCACAGGGTATTCGATGCCATCTGATAGAACCCAATAAAATTGATCACTATTGCCAAACTGTGATAGGGTGGTTTGGTGCATATATTGATGATGTCTGGACCATCCGCCTTTCAGATGAATGTTGTCTAGCAATTGGTATCGGACATTTAGCCTGGGTTCGGCATACCATTCATCAAGTTGGTCATAGTAATTGGCACGGAGGCCTGCTTGGGAGGAAAACTTACCTTTGTGAAAGAGGTAATTACCATAGTAAGCAAAAACAAATGCCTCCGACTCAAAACTATTTTTGTCATCAAAAAAAAGCACTTCGAGATTTGTGGACAGCGTATTAGCTTCCAGTCCAAAGTGAAACTGATTGGCCTCATCTACCATCAACTCTTGTCTCCACTTTAGGGAAAAATCAGCTATTTCGTTTGATTTGTCATACTGAGCAATGACAGTAGTAGTGTCAAATGCATCGTCATCATCAAAAAAACCAAGGTCAAAAGACTCGCTAATGGCATAATTTGATTGGCTCGAAAACCCTGATACACTTAGGACGATGTCGGAAAACGATTTTGGGGACCAATTCTTTTGCCATACGAGGCTCATACCAGCATTGGACCAGTTGGCCTCGTCCTTTATAAAGAGCTTGTAAAACTCATCTCCATCCTCCACCTCACCTTCATAAAAGTCTTCGCTGAGATAAATATTGAGGTCTAAGGTTTGATCATCAGTAGGAGAAAACCTCAACTTGGCGTTGAAGTCATAAAAATTGAAGGTGGGCTCTACTTCAAATCCCTCTTCTTCAACTTCCGGGTTATTGGCCTGCACGGGATCTGTACGAGTGGTCTCAATAAAATCTGCGTAGATGCCATTCTCAATCAAGTCGTAATATGATCTCCGCAATCCCATGATCAGCGACATCTTTTTGCCAATAGGGGTTTCCAGGTATCCATTGAAGCTGATGGTATTGAAACCAAAGCCACCTTGGAATCCATCATGTGTCCCCAGCTTGGCACTAGCGTCAACTACTGATGAGGTACGACCTCCAAACTGAGGCCCAAAGGCTCCCTTGTAGATATCCAACTGCCCGATTGTATTGGGGTTGAAAGTAGAAAAAATCCCAAAGAAGTGATCCAGGTGATAAATGGTAAACCCATCCAGGAGTACCAGGTTTTCAGCCATCGGGCTGCCACGGACAATGAGCCCTGAGTTAGTCTCGTCTGTAGCGCTTACTCCAGGGAGCAATTGAAGGGATTTGAAGACATCTGTCTCACCAAGAGAAGGTAGACTGGAGATCTGGTTTGGGTTGATAGAAAAAGTACTAACACCCCTTGAGATGGTGTCAAATCCCGTTTGAGGAGTGATAATAAACTCTTGAAGCACTTTAGAGTCCGGCTCCAGTTGGATGATCAATTGCTTACTATCTATCGGCTTTACCCAAAGCTCACTTTGTTTGTATCCCAGGTAGCTGATTGTGACCAAGGTAGAATCCTTGTGCGTATCGAGTGTGAAGTTTCCGGATGGATTGGAGATGGTGCCCTTAGCTTTGTGCGTTTTAATGTGTGCAAAAGCCAGAGGCTGCCCGGTATTGGCATCAAATACCTGGCCGGAAAGAAAGCTCTTCTTTTTCTTTTCTTGATCAGGAATAATCAGGTATACGTCCCTGGCTCTTTTGATCTTGAAAGGTAGATCCTTGAAGATTTTTTTGATCAATTCTTCGTCGTTGGACGCTTGTATTTCCAGGTCAATAGAAATTTTCTCCAATTTGCTCGGGTCATAAGAGAATTTGAGACCCTTTGATTGCAACTCCTGTACGATTTCTAGCAGGGACTTATTTTGATACTTTTTGGAAGTAGGAGAGCTTTGGCCGAGGGAGAGATGACCAATAACCACTAGTAAGGCAAACAGCAAAGGACGCTCCATGTCACCTCCTGATCACCACCGTTTTTTCATCAAGTATTTCATACGAAAGCCCTAAAGGATCACATACCATGGATAATGCAGTGGGCAGGTCTTGTTTTGTGAAGTATCCGCTGAAAAGTTGGTCCTCCAGGCTATCCATTTGAATATCGATATCATATTGTCTCCGGACTTCATCGAGTACTTCAGTTACCGGGCGTCGGTCAAAATAAAATTCCCCTTTCCTCCATTGGCCGATAAGCTCAGGGATTTGTTGAAAAACTTTGATAGTGTCAGTGGATGCTGTGATACCTTTTCCTGGAGTGATTACCTCGTTGTATTGTTTGTCGGGAACGACCACTTGAACTTTGCCAGTTTTACAGATCGTCGTGAATTGATCTCCTCTGGCATAGATATTGAAAGAAGTGCCCAAAACCGTCACGGTACCGAGCTTAGTCTTGACCACAAAACGGGAGCCCTTCACCACTTTAAAAAACCCTTCGCCTTCGAAAACCACATCTCTCGTTTCTCCTTCAGTATAGGTGAGGTTTGATCCCGTGTTCATCGTGACTATAGAACCATCCGGCAGGTTGATTTCTTTGGCACCTGCTGAAGTATTTGATGCCACAAGCTCAACTGTTTCTGAAGGAGATAGGATCAAAAAGGTTACGGTGGCTACCAGGGCCAATGACACAATTGCTGCCTGGAGCATGGAGGGAAAATGTCGTGTACCAGTACGTGTATCATTATCAGTTGCTTGATCGATACTATCCCAAATCTCCTTTTGGGTCTTTTTGAAAGGAGGAGGTTTTGCATGAGCGGATTTTTCCAGGAAAGAGGCCAACTCATCGTCAGGAGATAGGTCGACAGAATCTCCCTGCAACAGTTTATGATATTTATCTTCAGCCTCTTTCATGTCAAATCTTCCTTCCCAATTCTTCTTTGATAATAGCCAGCGCCTTACTCATTCTTTTTTCCACTGCCTTTACGCTGATCTCCAGTCTCTTGGCAATTTCGTCATATTTGAGCTTGTCGATCCTATTCATCAAAAATACCTCCCTGCTACCATCCGGTATTTTCTGAAGTACCATATTCAGCTTCACCTCAAATTCTTTTTCCTCGTAGACAAATTCCGGAGAGTTCACGACCTCCGACTCATTCAATCCACTTTCTGCTTCATGATGATGAATCACTTTTAGATGGTTGAAGTGATTCATCAACAAATTATTGGCCATGGTATACAACAGGCTCTTGATAGTATCCTTACGAATAGTATCCCTTTTCTCCCATACTTTTATAAAAACCTCTTGCACGAGGTCTTCTGACAAATCGGTATCCCTGGTTTTGTAATAGAGGAAGTTACGCAAGACGGGAAAGTATTCGTCATATGCGTTTTTTAAATCCTCTTTATCGAAACCAGCTTTTTTACCGAACATTCATACCGCTTTGGGTTTCCAAATATAGGTCGCCCAAACGTATTTTTATCGGCATTTATTGTGTATACATGAAGCTCGGGAAAAACCCTACCTGATTGGATGATTTCAATACGATATGGTTGAAATCCATTTCATTTTTACAAAAATTGTAGTTGCAGGGGTGATTTCTTGCGAAAACTTTTTAGATACACTAGATTCTGGCTTCATTTTAATAACTCGTTTTTAACAACCCCACTTTTAATGAATACCAATATATCGATACGGTTAAGTGTCATGATGTTTCTCCAGTTTTTTATATGGGGAGGATGGTTTGTGACGCTTGGCACTTTTTTAGGAAACAATCTTAACGCAGTTGATAGTCAGATCGGGATGGCATACTCCACCCAATCATGGGGAGCGATCATTGCACCGTTTATTATAGGTCTCATTGCTGATAGGTTTTTTAATGCAGAGCGCATTTTGGGAGTTATACACCTACTGGGAGCAGTATTGATGTATATGATGGCCAATGCGGTCAGCTTCGAGAGTTTCTATCCCTTTTTGCTGGGATATATGATCATTTACATGCCGACGCTGGCTTTGGTCAATTCTGTAGCGTTTCGCCAAATGGCTGATCCCTCGAAGGATTTTTCCAAGATTCGTGTATGGGGAACGATTGGTTGGATCGTCGCCGGCCTGGTGATCAGCTTTGTTTTCTCCTGGGACGCCGCTGAATCCATTGCATCAGGTATGTTAAAGCATACTTTCCTGATGGTAGCAATAGCCTCGGCCTTGCTTGGAATTTTTAGCTTTACCTTGCCCGCTACTCCCCCGGTAGAAAACCAGGGACCGGTCACTCTGAGAGATATCCTCGGACTAGATGCTTTGGGGTTGCTCAAGGATCGAAATTTCCTCGTATTTTTTATCTCTTCGGTACTGATCTGTATTCCACTTGCTTTTTACTATCAGCAGACGAATATTTTTCTGTCAGAAATAGGAGTATCTAATCCAACCGGTAAAATGACCATAGGCCAGATGTCTGAGGTGTTATTTATGCTGCTATTACCATTATTCTTAAAAAAGTATGGTATCAAAAAAACCTTACTGGTAGGGATGTTGGCCTGGGCATTGCGCTACGTTCTGTTTGCTATCGGAAATCCGGATAGCTTGGTTATCCTGTTGCTGTTAGGTATTGCTTTACATGGTATATGCTATGATTTCTTCTTTGTGTCCGGTCAGATTTACACAGATTCCAAGGCGGGAGAGAAATACAAAAGTGCAGCTCAGGGTTTGATCACACTAGCGACTTATGGCGTAGGAATGTTGATAGGGTTTTGGGTGGCCGGGCAAGTGGCAGAAGCATATGTGACGGAGGATGGACATACCTGGCCAATGGTTTGGCTTATACCTGCGGTGTTCTCTGCTGGAGTGTTTCTGATTTTTGCCTTGGCATTTAAAAATGAAAAAGTAACATACGAAGATTGACCTATGAGTCACAAAAAAATTAGAATGAGCATGATCGGTGGTGGTCATCGCTCTTTTATAGGAGTTGTTCACCGCATTGCTTCATACATGACCGAAGATTATAAACTTATCGGTGGAGTATTTGACGTGGATTACGAACAGGGATTGCAATTTGCCAGAGACATGGAATTGGACGAATCCCGTACCTATCAAGATATCGACGAGTTTATTGCACAGGAAAATCAGTTGAATGTAGATGAGCGAGTGGAGGTGGTGATCATTGTAACGCCCAATTTCCTGCACTACGAAATGGCCAGGAAGCTTATTGTCGCAGGATTTCATGTCATATGTGAAAAACCTGTCACGACCACAGCAGCGGAGGCCATTGAGTTGGACGAGCTAGTCAAAAAAAATAATGTTGTATTTAGCCTGACCCACACTTATACCGGATACCCAATGGTACGTCAGATGAAGGCAATGATTGCTGATGGAGCTATTGGCAAGATACAGAAAGTAGATGCTCAATATTATCAAGGCTGGATCAATCCCTTTATTCACGAAAAAGAGAAAAGAGCGCAAGTCTGGCGGCTGGACCCTAAGAAAGCAGGTAAGAGCTGTTGCATGGGAGATATTGGTGTTCACGCATTCAACTTGCTGGAGTATGCGACGGGGCTGGAAGTAGACCGACTACTTTCGGATGTCAACACGCTTTATGCGGACAATCCATTGGATGTCGATGGTACGGTATTATTACGGTTGAAAGATGGTACAAAAGGTGTGATCTGTGCAAGCCAGATTGCTACAGGCGAAGAGAATAATATTGTCATTAGCATTTATGGTGACATAGGAGGATTGAAGTGGGAGCAGGAAAACCCAACCTATCTTACCTTTATGAAGGAAGGCGATCCAGCTCAGATATTTAAACCCGGAAATCCCTACAATTCTGAGTTTGCCAATGCCAGTACGAAAATTGCTCCCGGGCATCCCGAAGGTCTTTTCGATGCCATGGGCAACCTATATAAAGGCACTGCTCGAGCGATAAGGAACGAATCTTTGACGGAGGGTGCTTTCCCCACCATCAAAGATGGTGTTCGGGGGATGAAGTTTATTGAGGCAGTATTGGACTCTTCAGCAGACAATAATACCTGGAAAGAGATCAATTAGCCAGTACTTAATTACACTTAGCATGATGAAAACCATTAAAGGTCCAGCAGTATTTCTGGCACAATTTCTAAATGATGAACCGCCATTTGACAACCTCGAGAATATATGTCATTGGGCGGCATCTTTAGGTTATAAAGCAGTACAGATTCCCACCTGGGATACTCGAGTCATAGATATTGAAAAAGCTGGTGAAAGCAAGGACTACTGTGATGAGATCATGGGTGTTGTGGCTGATGCCGGATTACAAATTGCTGAGTTGTCCACCCACCTTCAGGGTCAGCTGGTGGCGGTTCACCCGGCTTACGATACGATGTTTGACGCTTTTGCGCCAGATAAGTATAAAGGCAACCCTCAGGCCCGCGCGGATTGGGCTGTCAGTCAGGTAAAAGCTGCAGCGACGGCAAGTAAGAGAATGGGGATTGATGTGATGGCTAGTTTTTCAGGTGCTTTCGTATGGCCATTTATGTACCCATGGCCCCAACGTCCTGATGGTCTGGTGGAGGCAGGTTTTAAAGAGCTCGCTCAGCGGTGGATGCCGATACTAGACCATTGTAAGAAAGAAGGAGTAGACGTATGCTATGAGGTACATGCGGGAGAAGATCTTCATGATGGAGTCACCTTCGAACGTTTTCTAGCCGCAACTGGCAATCATGCTGCTGTGAAGTTGTTGTATGATCCAAGTCACTTCGTACTACAGCAATTGGATTACCTGCAATACATTGATTTTTATCATGAATACATCAGGATGTTTCATGTCAAAGACGCTGAATTTAATCCTACTGGCAAGTCGGGCGTGTACGGTGGCTATCAGGACTGGGTAGATCGGCCAGGGCGGTTCCGATCTCTTGGTGATGGACAAGTAGACTTCAAAGCAGTTTTTAGCAAGCTGAGTCAATATGGCTATGATGGCTGGGCCGTTTTAGAATGGGAGTGCTGCATCAAATCTCCAGAGCAAGGAGCGACAGAAGGGGCACCTTTTATCGCCGACCATATCATTCAAGTAACCCAAAGAGCATTTGATGATTTTGCTGGCGGGACACCGGATGAGCACAGCAACAAAAACATATTGGGAATCACATGAAAAACCCGACTATCACACAAATTCCAATTTGGTTGTTCGCCGGATTACTGCTGGTAACTGCTTGCGATAATACTCAAGAGAAAAGTCGGCCTCTTGATGTTTGGGTATTTAGATCGGTATTGGATAAACAACCGCGAGTTGTGACAGCAGCATTGCATGAGAACCTTTGGGTAGCCTATGATACTGAGCAAGGATTGCTGCATAAGGCTTGGAAAGGTGGAGTCAATTTCGATGGTGCTGTTTATACTACAGTGCATGGCCCTCAACCAACAAGCACAG
>JAHCMJ010000219.1 GCA_019192485.1 Cyclobacteriaceae bacterium HetDA_MAG_MS6
GTTCGATTCCTGCCGGGACTACTTTCTTCCTCTTACGGACATCTTTGCCTCTCATGATACCTATCATTGAATAGAAAAGCTGCAAGTTAAGGTAATTAAGTTACAATTCATGTAACTTCGTGACAATGAGAATCGTAAGCCGAAAAAAGCTCATAGAATACTATGAGCAACATACGAACAGCAAAGTGGCTTTAGAAGATTGGTACCAGAAAGTAAAAAAGGCAGAATGGATCAACTTAAATCAGCTTAAAAATGACTTTTTAAGTGCTGATTATGTTGGCAACAACAGAGTCGTTTTCAACATCAAAGGAAATGATTTTGGACTTGTAGCTATCATTATTTACGTCTCGCAAAAATTGTATGTGAGGTGGATAGGCACCCATTCAGAATACGATAAAATAAATGCAAAGGAGGTTTGATATGATGTCTATTAACAATATACGGGAATACCATGAAGCTCTACAAAAAATTGATGAGCTATTAATCAAAGTAGGTGACAATCAGTCTTATAATAATCCAGAATTTGTCATGCTGGACCGTCTCTCAGACCTGTTGGCTGATTTTGAAGATGCCAATTACAAAATTGAAACTCCATCATTGATAGATGTTGTAAAGCTGAGGATGTACGAAATGGGTTTAAAACAGTCAGACCTGGCTTCTAAACTTCAAGTACCTAAGACCAGAGTAAGCGAATACTTAAGAGGTAAAAGAGACATCACTCTTGATGTAGCTAGAAAACTGCATCACGAGCTTAAAATCGACGGTGACATTATTCTACAATGAGAATCCAAAAATGGATTTATCAGAAGCAAATTCTTATGATTAAGCTTTTTGAAAGGAAAAACTAAAGAATCATAGAAGATACTGATAATCGGATTAAAAAAAATCCTGCTGGGACTACCTTTCTCAACCGCATCCATGTCCTTACGTTTTCCTAATAATCTATCACAGTTTCTCGACTTTAAATTCAGAATAGCTGTCAGCGCCTGTTCACGTTATCATTCTTCTTTTCAGCTATAGGATACGTCAATCAATTATCACTAACCTGCCTGAAACTAGACTTATCTATATATGCAAATAGCTTATGATTCTCATAAAAAACATAAATAGAACTTTATTACCAGATATTGTTTACTACTACAAGAAACGTAAAACAATACCATGCAAAAAATCACAGTCGCTAAAGGAGATGGCATAGGGCCTGAAATCATGAATGCTACACTAAGTATTCTAAAAGCAGCGAAAGCTAGAATCACTTACGAGGAGATCGAGTTTGGCGAAAAAGTATATCTATCAGGAAACACCAGTGGAATTCAAAAGTCCGCCTGGGATAGCATCAGAAAAAATAAGGTATTTCTCAAGGCACCTATCACCACACCTCAAGGGGGAGGTTATAAGAGCCTAAATGTGACAATGAGAAAAGCGCTGGGTCTCTATGCTAACGTGCGACCATGTAAAAGCTTCCATCCATTTGTAGCCACTAAACATCCACAAATGGACGTGGTCATCATCCGGGAAAATGAAGAGGACCTCTACGCAGGTATAGAACACCAACAAACAGATGAGGTAGTCCAATGTCTGAAACTCATCACGCGTCCTGGTTGTGAAAAAATTGTCCGATACGCTTTTGAATATGCTAAGCTGTACAAAAGGAAAAAAATCAGTTGCCTGACGAAAGACAATATCATGAAACATACAGATGGGTTGTTTCATCAGGTTTTTAAAGAAATAGCTACCGAATACCCTGACATCGAAGCAGATAACTGGATCGTTGACATAGGAGCAGCGAAGCTAGCAGATACCCCAGAAGATTTTGATGTGGTGGTCCTCCCGAATCTATATGGAGATGTGGTATCAGATATCACGGCGCAAATATCAGGATCCGTGGGTTTAGCAGGTTCGGCGAACATTGGAGAAAGTTGCGCGATGTTCGAAGCTATTCATGGTTCGGCTCCCGCCATAGCTGGACAAAATATCGCTAATCCGTCGGGTCTACTAAGAGCAGCAGTTATGATGCTCAACCATATCGGACAGCAAGACGTGGCCGAAGTGATCAAGAATGCGTGGTCCAGCACCATAGAGGATGGCATCCACACACCTGATATTTACAAATCTGATGTCAGCCTTCAGCGTGTTGGTACTCAAGAATTTGCTCAAGCCGTTATTGATAGAATTGGCCTCAAGCCTAAGCAACTCAATGTAGCTGAATATGCTAAAAACGTCCGATTAGACATTCCCAAATACACAAGGAAGAAACAGTCAAACAAAATGCTGAAAGGGGTGGACGTATTCGTAGACTGGAAAGGTGAGGATGCAAATTTGCTAGCAACTAGTCTCAGACAGTTTAATAGTGATATCAAACTAACAATGATCACCAATCGAGGGGTAAAAGTCTGGCCCGAGGGGTTTGAGGAAACTTTCTGCACAGATCACTGGAGATGCAGATACGAAGTGGAAAATGGTCATCCTGCTGAGAAGAGCAGCATCCCTGCATTGCTAAACCACGCCATCGAGGCAGGAGTTGACGTTATAAAAACTGAAAATCTATACGAATTTGATGGTCAGCGAGGTTACTCGCTGGGCCAAGGACAGTAGATAGTAGCGAGTGTGATAGCCCCTCGAGTATATGTGGTTACGAGAGGGGCTTCCTTCTTATTTCATTCAAAGTTTGGCATGTGACCCATCGCAAAATCCGGGATTGCCGGTGTGCTTGCACATACACAAGTAAGCACTTTTAGATTCCTCAGCCTTAAATACAACTGGGGTAAACTCTGTCCCGCTGTGAGAACCATCACAGTAGGGTTGATTGGAAGATTCTCCGCACGCACACCAGGCATAGGTTTTTCCTTCCTCCAATTGGACAACCTTGGGTTGCTTGTCTGCTATCTTAGGACTGCTCATATCTTTTCTGAATTTTAATGTCTTAATATTTAATGTTTATACATACAATTTACATCATCAAGCTTTCTTAAAGAAATTAGGCTCAACATCCTTTCCAATTTAAAATGATTCTAAAGAGGTAGAACTACTTACCGTCTATCCCAGGTGGGAACTTCCTCAAAGACTTCGAGACACCTCTTCGCATCTCTTTTTCTTTGACTTGAGGGTTACTTTGAAGGTACTTCACAGCATCTGATCGCCAAATCAACTTGCCAGACTTAGTGTCCAACATATCAATAATCAGAGACCCTTTGACATAGTCGTACTCCTCTCCTATAAAAGAAGGCGTGCTGACATCGTCAAAATCTGCCGGATAAGCGAAAAAGCTTTTCTTCTCCTCCAACACAATTCGAAGGTTGACTAAAAAATCTGAATCGTCCTCATTTTTAATAAAACCCTTGGCCTGCAACTCATCGTCTATATAAGCCCTGAAAAGATTCAAAACCACTGAATCCTCCAAGTGCTCAGGCCCGAGGTAGGTGGCTGTGCAGCCCTTTAACCAGCAATAGTCCTTGTACATTGCAAAATCCTGCTCTTCATCATAAAAGGTTTTTACCTTGATTAAACTGCACTGCGTCGCACATGCCAACCAAATGAGGATTGTAATCTTTTTCAAAATTTGCGCATAGTCTGGTGTTCTATGTCCAATTTAAGCATGTGAAAAGTACTTACCTATGATTAATCTCAAGATTATCAATTTTGACGTTTTTGACCAATAAAAAATCTGAAGATGAAAATGACTATCAACACCTTTTCTTTAACACTCCTTCTTTGCCTTCCTATTTTAGGATTCAGTCAGGAGGTACAAGAGAAAAAATCCCAAAATTTTGTACTCTTGTATCGTACAGGTGAGGCATGGGATGCAAGCAAGTCACCCAATGAGCAGCCTTACTTTCTAGAGCATTCAGCACATCTTGCAGCACTGCGAAAAGCAGGAAAAATAGCCATCGGTGGAAGATACAGTGACAAAGGGCTTATCATCTTACGGGTTGAGAATGAGACGGAAGCAAAGCAAATCCTATCAGAAGATATTTCTGTAAGGCACGGCACCTTTAAAGCAGAACTATTTCCTTTGAGTACCTTTTACAAAGGCTGCGTGGAATAGGTCAAGGCTTTTTATAAACAGATCGCATCAGCGTCAGACGGAAGCCAGATGTCAGTAATTTCAGGTTTCCACCACCAATATTGGTGATAGGCAGCTTGGCATAGGGCTCAACCTGCAGAGATAGACGTTTTCCAATGGGTTTTTCATAACCCACTGATAAATGAACAAGTCCAAAAAGGTGTTGATTTTCATTCTTAATATTCCAGTTACCATCTCGCCAGTTAGAATACCTGAAAGTATAGTCTTCCGTGAGCATAAAATAAGTTACAAGGCCTGTACTTATAAACCACTTGTTCTCTTCATTTGCATTGAAGTAGGCATTGGCATATACAGACCAATCCAATACGTTGCAAGATGCATCCACCTGTTCCAAGTCCCAGTTGGGGTTGGCTCCAGGATATTCTTCAAAGCCTTGATCTGCGTAATATATCTTTTTGGAAAAACTTACGGAGGAGGATAGGCTGATTTGATCAGTCATAAAGTACTCACCTGTGAGTCCTAGCTCCCATCCCACTTTGTCAGCATTGAGAAAGCCTACGCTACTGATATCTGGAGATATCAAAAAGCCATGGCGAAACCTGTTCTTTTCAAATATGAGTGGTGAAGTGTCGAGCACTGCTCCGGTACTGATAGAATCCGAAGCATCATATACGGGCCAGTAGAGGTTGTGATTGGCAAGCGTATCCGTAATCAATATCCCATTTTTACCGTCTAGTAATGATAGGATTGATTCTCTCGGTTTTCCCGGCTCATCTATTTTTTCAACTGGAAGAGGATCTGCTGAAAAAGGAACTATCACAACCGATTGTTTCTTCAATTGAGTACTTCGTTGAATAACTGCTTCGTTGGCAGCTGCAGGTTCTTTTTTACTTTGGCTATTTGTTGATACTGAGTCTGAAGAAGGGATACTACCACTTTCTTTACGTTCAGGAAAAGCCATGGAGGAGTTGGACTCTTCCCCTTCAGTAGTAAGGCTATTTGCTACCTCTCCGGAATGTTGTGAAGAAAGTTCAACGGGTTGAGTGGCTATGTCTTTTTGAACCTTTTCATTTTGCTCCTGTAGTTTTTCGATACTGGCCTCGGATGCCAAAATAGCCTGCGTTTGATCCGTAGTTTTCTCTCCCTGTCCTCCTAGAAGAAGCACAGCAATGATCACCGGTGGAACTACCCAGAAAATACTCTTGAGCCATTTCAGTAACGAGCTTGCCGGCACAGGAGAGCCCATCGAATCCTGTAGCGCATTCCAGGCCTTAGGATCGTAGGCAAACTGATTCTTATCAGCTGCTTCCTGAAATAATCGATCAAGCTCCTCTTCGCTCATATGCTAAGTGATTTACATTGGAAGACTTGACGATCATCTTTTTCAAATTTTCTCGCGCTCGCAACAAATTAGTCTTAGAGGTATTCACCGAAATTTGAAGCTTATCTGCTATCTCTTCATGTTTATAGCCATCGATTACATACATGTTAAACACCGCTCGATAAGCCGGAGAAAGTTGCTGCACCATGTTGAGCAACTCCAAATAAGACAAATGACCTATCGCATCCTGATCCATATTCTCTGCATTCAGCTGGTCCAATCCGTCATTTTCAGTGTGTTGAAATCTTCGGTGTTTTTTGAGATAGTTGATACTATTGTTGACCAAAATAGTTTTTAACCATGGCTCAAACGGCCGACTCATATCAAATCGGTCGATATGCTTGAAAACTTTCAAAAAACTATCATTTAGAATCTCCACAGCCTCCTCTTCGTTCCGAACATACCTGTAGCAAATATTCATAGCAAAGCCGTAGAAATGCTTGTATAGCATCTCCTGTCCCCCGCTCTTCCCTTCTTTGCATTCCAGAAGGAGGGAGTGTACTTTGCTTCCTATACTTGGCTCCATGTGCGCGATGTTTTCATTACAGCGCTAGTTACGAATTGGTTGCGTCAAGGACGAAAAATGTGGTGATCAATAGGTGATCAGGATGCCATTTGCCCGATAGGAAGATTTCAGATCAGCACTCAATCGCTTGTCTGTCACTACCTGATCGATTTCCGACCATTCAGCCATCTTGATATACGTGTTTTTTTCAAACTTAGAGGAATCGCACAATAATATGGCTTGATCGGAAGACTTTATCATGGCTTGAGAGTTGCTCATTTCTACTTCTCCATGAGACATGATTCCTCCATCCAATGACACAGCATCAGCACCGACAAAGGCTTTGTTAGCATGATACATCATAATCTGATCCAAGGCTACGCTGCCATGGATGGCATGCCGTTTATGATCTAGTTCTCCTCCAATGAGTACTACCTGCAAGTCAGATTTACCCTGAAGCTCTTTTAGCACTGGAAGCGAATTTGTGATCACCCTTATACCTTTCCTTTTTGCCAAAAATCTACTCATCTCCAAGGCGGTACTGCCGCAATCAAGAAATATAATATCATGATCATCCACCAGGGTCGCAGCCAGTTTTCCAATTTGCTGCTTCTCAACCGGACTGCTAATTGACTTTTTGGAAAAGGATTGATAATCTTCTTTTCTTAGTGCCCCTCCATGAATGCGAATCAAGGCCTCGTCCAGGGCCAGTGCGTCAAGATCACGCCTAATAGTCATTGGTGTCACTCGAAGCAACTCACTCAGTGATCCGACTTCTATCTTTCCTTTATCCTTCAGTTCATTGAGAATATATCGTTTACGCTCATACTCGCTCATCTCTCCAAATTATAACTGCTGGTAAAAATCTCATCCCCTTCATGAAACACTTTATATTTAATTTCGAACATAAATAAACTTAAAAGAAATTAAAAAAACATTTATGCCATCAAAATTCATCATACGAAACATGGAGTTGCTATCAGACAATTGGTACACGCTCAAGAAAATCACATATGACTACAAGCATCCAAAAAAAGGGTGGCAAACCCAAAACAGAGAAGCATATGATCGAGGAAATGGTGCCACAATCCTTCTCTACAACAAAGCGCACGGAACTATAATCTTAACTCAGCAGCTGCGTATACCCACATTTCTCAATGGAAATCCCTCGGGCATGTTGATAGAGACTTGCGCTGGATTGCTAGACAAGGACAATCCAGAGGACTGTATCAGAAAAGAGACCGAAGAAGAGACTGGATACAAAATCGGTAAGGTAACCAAGATATTCGAAGCATATATGTCTCCTGGATCGGTGACCGAGATATTGCACTTTTTCGTCGCTCCCTACTCATTATCGATGAGGGTAAACGATGGTGGTGGAGTTGAGGAAGAAGAAGACATAGAGGTTTTGGAACTAGACTTTCGGGAAGCACTGTCCATGATCAAAACAGGGGAGATCAAAGATGGGAAAACGATTATGTTGCTGCAGTATGCCCAGCTCAATAGACTATTCGATGAATCCAATTAAAATTGAATGTTTGATTCCGTTTTCAAAACAAGATCAACCTAGAAGTCAGCTCAATTACAAATCTCCCTATTTCGACACGACCCAGGAATGAAAAAAGTGTAGTCCTTGTTTCATTAGCTTTGAATTTCTGTGCTAAGACTTTGACACATGCATTTTGAATACAGTGACCCAGCGCTTGATGGTTTTTTTCGATTAACTGAGGATCCAGCTGCCTCCATCAACTCGGTCTCTCAAAAATTGAAGTTGATCCACATCCTTTGGAATCATGGCAAGGAAAATGTGGAGTTTATCATGGATGGAGCCAAAATAACGCTGCAACCTGAGCACCTGACTACGGTTACTTATTTGCAGCGGACAGAATTCTCTAGACTATCTCCTCAACTGATCACATACTCTTTCAATCGAGAGTTTTACTGCATCCACGATCACGACCATGAAGTATCTTGCAATGGCATTATCTTTTTCGGTAGTCAAC